>CANCMM010000101.1:0-6411 GCA_947379335.1 Alphaproteobacteria bacterium
GAGACCTTGTCGCGATGCGCGGCGGTGACCAGCGGTCCCATTTCGGCGCTGGCATCATTGGCCGGGCCGATCTTCAAACCCGCGACGCGGGGTTTCAATTTGGCGATCAGCGCGTCGGCGGTCTTTTCGCCGACCGGCACCGCCACCGACACCGCCATGCAGCGCTCGCCGGCCGAGCCGTAACCGGCGCCCATCAGCGCATCGGCCACCTGGTCCAGATCGGCATCGGGCATCACCACAAGATGGTTCTTGGCCCCGCCCAGCGCCTGCACGCGCTTTCCGCTGGCGCAGCCGCGTGTGTAGACGTGCGACGCGATGGGTGTGGAACCGACAAAGCTGACCGCGGCGATGCCCGGATGATCCAGAATGGCGTCCACCGACGCCTTGCCGCCATGCACGACATTGAGCACGCCATCGGGCAATCCCGCCTCGCGCCATAATTCATACAGCAGGTTGGGCGCTGACGGATCGCGCTCCGACGGTTTGAGGATGAAGCTGTTCCCGCAAGCCAGCGCCATGGGCATCATCCACAGCGGCACCATGACGGGAAAGTTGAACGGGGTGATTCCGGCGACCACGCCCAGCGGCTGGCGTTCGTCATAGGTATCCACCCCGCTGGAGACATTCTTGCTGAAACTGCCCTTCAGCAAATGGGGTATGCCGCAGGCGAACTCCACCACTTCCTGGCCGCGCGCCACTTCGCCCAGCGCGTCGGTATGGATCTTGCCATGCTCGGCGCTGATGGCGCGGGCCAGCACATCCTTCTTCGCCTCCAGAAGGCGGCGCATTTCGTACATCACCCTGGCGCGTTTGGCCGGCGGGGTGGCGGCCCAGGCCGGAAAAGCCGCGCGCGCCGCTGTCACGGCGGCGTCAATGTCCGCCGCGCCGCCTGACGCCACCTGGCCGGTCTGTTCGCCTGTGGCGGGATTGAAAACCGGCGTCCCACCGGCGCTGGGCACGGTTTTGCCGGAGATGATGTGGCCGATGCTTTCCATGCCCCCATCTTTAGCATGGTCACGGGATTTTCAAAGATTCGGGGGCGTGGCCGATTTTGGTGAGCGGATGATGGGGCCATTTCGCCGCACATCCTGTCCACAGGGCTGGCGGGGAAGCGCGAACTGTCCTGATCGGGAGCAAACTGCTGCCCGCAATTTGATCTGTCATTCAACCGAAAAATTCGCGTGCGTGTTTTGTTGGGAATCCAGCGCCCTGTCATGAAATAGAATCCAAACTGCCGCGGAAAAATGTCCTGTGTGATGGCGCGCAAAAGTTCCCGCGCCGCTGACGGCTGCACACATTTCGCGCGCGTAAAAAAACCGCCATCTGGCGTTCACAAAAGTTTCGGCTTCGCCCTCTACCAAGCCCGCGGGGCGTAACGCTGCGCATGCGAACGGCGAGTCGCCATCGGCAAGACTTAACCAGAATTCGCGAGAGCTCGCGCATTCGTCTTTGCGCGCCTGCGCGAAGGGATGATGGGGAACTGATATGAAAATGCGCAACGCGAAGATTCTGATGACGGGCGTCAGCCCGCTGTTTCTTATGCTGATGACGGGCCCTGTGCTGGCCCAGTCCACCGCCACCCAGGCGGTCGAAAGCTCCGTCGAATCCGTCACCGTGACCGGCGAGAAGCAGATTTCCGGCATCATGAAGCCGATCACGGTGCCCAAGGAACGCTCCACCATCACCCAGGAGTTCATCGACAAGCAGCCCGCCGGCCAGTCGGTGTTCGAAATGCTGAACAAGGTGCCGGGCTTCAACTTCACCAACACCGATCCTTACGGCAATTCCGGCGGCAACGTCCGCATCCATGGCTTTGACGGCAACCACATCTCGTTCACCTGGGACGGCATGCCCCTGAACGACACCGGCAACTATGCCATCTTCACCAACCAGGTCGCGGACTCCGAAGTGATCGGTTCGGCCACCGTCAACCAGGGCACCACCGACGTGGACAGCCCCACCGCCGCCGCCACCGGCGGCGTCGTCTCCATCGTGACCGCCAGGCCGAAGGACGACTGGGGCATCTTGCTGGACTCCAGCGTCGGCACCAACAATTACAAGCGCGAATTTGTCCGCCTCGATACCGGCGAATTCGGTCCCTGGCACACCATCGCCTTCGCGGCTTTCTCCTATACCAGCTACGACAAGTTCAAGGGGCCGGGCTATCTGAAGAAGCAGCAGTTCAACGCCAATATCTACCAGGACTTGGGCGAACTGGGCTGGGTGCAGCTGGCGATGCACTGGAACTCCAACCGCAACAATTTCTACAACAACCCCACTTTCTATCCGACCACATCCACCCTGCAGACGGTCGGCGGTGTGCTGACCGGCGTCACCCCGTTCCCGCTGGTGACGGGTGGTCCCGCCGCGCCGGCTCTGGCCTATTCGCCCACTGGCAGCTTCACCGGCACCGGCCCGGTCAATAACGTGCTGGGCTTCGGCTACAGTTTCGACGAACAGCCCACCTGCACCCGCGTGCCCGGCGCCGCCGGCGTGCAGAATGACGCGCAGTGCAGCAACTTCTACGGCGTGCGCATCAATCCGTCCGACACGGGTAATATCCGCCTGTCCTCGCTGTTCCACTTGACCGACGAGGTTTCGCTGACGGTGGACCCGTCCATCCAGTATGTGCTGGCCAATGGCGGCGGCTATACTTCTCTCAGCGAAACCGATCCGCGCCTGGCGGGCTCCAGATATCCCGGCGTGATCGGCGAGGCGCTGAACGGCGACAATGACGCGCTGGACACGATCGGCGTCTACAGCCCCAGCAACACCAACACCATCCGCTATGGCATCAACACCTCGCTGGTGTGGAAGGTGAACCAGGATCACACTCTGCAATTCGCCTATACCGGCGACTTCGGTTTCCACCGCCAGACCGGCCAGTACGGCATTCTGAATCCCGATGGTAAGCCGTACGATCCGTTCGGCGGTTATCGCGATTTCGCCGGCCGCGTGCTGTCGGTCGATGGCGTGCCGCTGCGCAGCCGCGACCGCCGCAGTCATGCCTTTCTCAACCAGGTGGCGCTCGCCTATGAGGGCAATTACTGGGAAGACATGGTGCATGTCAGCGCCGGCGTGCGCTCGCCCTTCATGACCCGCGACCTCAACCAGCTCTGCTACCTGCAGGTCACCGGCACCTCCAATGTCGGCTTCCCCACCTGCACCAGCGGCAGCCCGACCTCGGCGGTGATGCCCAACGGCGCCGTCACCCTGCCGCAGGCGCCGGGCTCCGCCGCTGCGGTGGTGAACGGCCTGTATGTGCCGCCGGCGCAGAAGACGGTGAACTTCAACCGCATCCTGCCCAATATCGGTATCTCGGTGACGCCGTTCGGCGCGCAGCACCAGTTCTACGTGGACTATGCCGCAGGGCTTGCCGCCCCACGTACCGACAATCTGTATAACGGCGGCAACAACGGCAAGTGCGTCACCGCTGGCGTTTCCAATCCCAACGCGCCGGGCTGCCTCTATTCAAGCTTCTCGACCGTCAATCCGGAAACCTCCGCCAACTACGACATCGGTTACCGCTATGTTTCCGACATGGTGACTGCGTCGATCACCGCCTACAACACCCAGTTCAAGAACCGCATCGTCACCAGCTTCGACCAGGACCAGGGCATCTCCATCGACCGCAACATCGGCTCGGTGAATGTCGATGGCGTGGACGCCGAAGCCAATGTCGCGCTGTCCCCGGACCTGTCCTTCTACAACTCGGTCTCTTATACCAAGAGCCGGGTCAGCGCCGGTCCCCAGGCCATCATCCTGGTAGGCGCGGGTGGTGCGCCGATCAACCTGGCGGGCAAGACCCTGGTGGAAACGCCCGACTGGACCGCTGCGCAGCGCATCGAATACAAGATCGCCGGCTGGACCTTCGGTCTCGGCGGCAAGTATGTCGGTTCGCGCTTCGCCACCGACAACAACGACTTCAAGGTGCCCAGCTATTACCTGGCCGACGCCGACATCAGCTATGACCTGGGTGGGATCGGCTGGACGGGTTCCACCATCAAGCTGAACGGCTTCAACATCTTCAACCAGAAGTATCTGGGCAACATTTCGTCCAAGCCCTGCTTCATTCCCACCCTGGCGTCCACCAGCTCCTGCGGTTCGCTGCCCACCTTCGCAATCGGCGCCCCCCAGACCTTCCAGGTCACCCTGCGCTCGGTGTTCTAGGCGTGGTACTGTCGTGGCGGGCGAAGACAGGCTTTCCACCGGTTTTCGCTTTCATGGGGGCAATGATGCGCAAATTATTTCTGGCCAGCGTCCTGACGCTGCTTCCGATGCAGGCGTTTGCCTGGGGAGGGGTAGGCCATCGCATCATCGGCGAGCAGGCGGCGAAGAATTTCCCCGCCGGAATTCCCGCCTTCCTCAGGACGCCGGAAGCCATCGCACAGATCGGCTTACTGGCGCAGGAGCCGGACATTTCCAAAGGCGCCGGCCAGCCGCATGACGATGACCTTGATCCAGGCCATTTCATGGATCTTTCCGACGAGGGCACTGCTCATGGTGGCCCGGCCCTGGCCACTTTGCCCGCAAACCGGCGCGACTATGACAGTGCTTTGCGTGTTGCCGGCTCCAATGAATATGCCGTCGGTTTTCTGCCCTACAACATCATGGGCGGCTACCAGCAATTGGTGAAGGATTTCGCGCTGTGGCGCATGGATGTCGCGGCGCAGAAATATGCCAGGAAATTTGCGATGACCGCGGCGCAGCGCCGGCAATTCGCCCGCCAACAGAAAGTGCGCGAATTGCTCACCCTGCGCGATCTGGGCGTATGGGCGCACTTTGTCGGCGACGCCAGCCAGCCCATGCATACGAGCGTGCATTTCAACGGATGGGGCGAGGGTCCGAACCCGAAAGCTTTTGTCGTGGCCAAGGGCGCGCACGCCAAGTTCGAAAGTGTTTTCGTCTCTGCCAACATCACAGATGCGGATGTGGCCGCCGGGCTGCATCCCTACAGCGCTTGCGCCTGCGACATTCGCCGCCGGACCCAGGATTATCTTTCCGCGACATGGGCGCTGCTGGATCCGACCTATGAACTCGACAAGGCTGGGGCCTTCGACATCGCCACACCGCAATCAAAAGCGTTTACTGCCGAACGCCTGGCGGAGGCCGCCAGCCAGTTGCGCGATATGGTGACCGATGCCTGGACGGACTCTGGCAAGGCCATGCTGGGTTATCCCAATCCCGTCAGTGTGATGGATTTTGAAAGCGGCAAGGCGGATCCCCGGGGTTCCATGCTCTAACCTGCAAAGTTAGTCGCCTTTTCCACCCCCGATGGCTTGCGGCTTCCGGGGTTTTTGGCCAGTCTGCCCAGATAATAGGCAAAAATCCGGTCCACGGATTTGCACAAAAATGGGGCAGGAAACCGTGATAGACGCCGCTGACACCGCCTGGATTCTGACCGCCACGGCGCTGGTGTTGCTGATGACCCTGCCGGCCCTGGCGCTGTTTTATGGCGGGTTGGTCCAGGCCAAGAACATCCTGTCGGTGCTGGTGCAATGCGCCGCGGTCGCCGCGATCTGCTCGGTGCTGTGGTTCGCGGTCGGCTATTCGCTGACCTATAGCGGTGACGGCGACTGGCTGGGCAACAGCGCGGCCTTTTTCCTGAACGGCATGGCGCGCGATTCCGTGCGGGCAGGCACCCATCTTCCCGAAAGCGTCTTTGTGATGTTCCAGATGACCTTCGCGGTCATCACGCCGGCGCTGATCATCGGCGCCTATGTCGAGCGCATCCGCTTCGCCGCGGTGCTGCTGGTGTCGGCGCTGTGGATGCTGATCGTCTATGCCCCGGTGGCCCATTGGGTGTGGGGCGGCGGCTGGCTGGCCAAGATGGGCGTGATGGATTTCGCCGGCGGCATCGTGGTGCATGTCACCGCCGGCGTGTCGGCGCTGGTGATTGCATGGATGATCCAGCCGCGCCATGAATTTCCCCACGGTATCCGCCCGCCGCATGCGCCCTGGATGGTGATGGTCGGCGCCTCGCTGTTGTGGGTGGGCTGGTTCGGATTCAATGCCGGCAGCGCGCTGTCATCGGGCGCCGATGCCGGCATGGCGATGCTGGCGACGCATCTGTCGGCCGCCAGCGCCACCCTGGTGTGGATGGCGATTGAATGGATCAAGTTCGGCAAGCCCAGTCTTGTCGGCGCGGTCACCGGCACCATCGCGGGCCTGGCCACCATCACCCCGGCCGCCGGCGTGGCGGGTCCGCTGGGCGCGGTGCTGCTGGGCGCCGCGGCATCCTGTGTCTGCTATCTGGCGGTGTGGCTGGTCAAACGGGTGATGGGCGTGGACGACGCGCTGGACGTGCTGGGCGTGCATGGCGTGGGCGGGGCGCTGGGCTCGCTGCTGCTGCCTTTCGTGGCCATGATTGGCGCGGGCGGCGGCGTGTTGAACCATCCGCCGTCCCAGCAG
>CANCMM010000102.1:0-6391 GCA_947379335.1 Alphaproteobacteria bacterium
GGCGGCGATGGACGCGCGGCTGGCGACCCTGAAATCGCTGAACATCGATCCGGCGCGGGTGCAGTTCACCGCCCATTTCGGCCGCAACATGGAATATTACACCGGCTTTGTGTTCGAGCTGTGGGCGCGAGACAAGGAAGGCCCGGTGCAGATCGCCGGCGGCGGCCGCTATGACACGATGATGGAGATGCTGGGCGCCAAGAAGCCGGTCAGCGCTATCGGCTGCGCCATCCGTACCGAGCGTGTGCTGGCCGCCAAGCGGGGAGGCAAGTGATGCTGACCCTCGCCATCCCTTCCAAGGGGCGATTGAAAGACAATTGCAACGCCTGGTTTGCCGAGCGCGGCGTGGTGATGGAACAGACGGCGGGTGCGCGCGGCTATCGCGCCAGCTTCGCCGGCATGCCCGATGTCGAAGTCATGCTGCTGTCGGCGGGCGAAATCGCGTCTTCTCTGCTGGCCGGCGACATTCACCTGGGGATCACCGGCGAGGACCTGCTGCGCGAGGAAGCACCGGAGCTGACCGGCCGCATGCATCTCATCAAGCCGCTGGGCTTCGGCTTTGCCGATGTGGTGGTGGCGGTGTCGGCCTATTGGATCGACGTGGCGACCATGGCGGACCTGGACGATGTCTGCGCTGCCTATGCCGGCAAGCACAAGCGCCGGTTGCGAGTCGCGACCAAGTACGCCCAGCTCACGCGACAATTCTTCGCCCTCAACCGCATTTCCGATTACCGCATCGTGTCGTCACAGGGCGCCACCGAAGGCGCGCCCGCCGCCGGCACCGCCGAAGTGATTGTAGATATCACCACCACAGGCGCGACCCTGCGCGACAATGGCCTTAAGATTCTGGACGATGGGGTGATCCTGAAAAGCCAGGCGCAGCTGGCGGCATCTCTTACCGCCGACTGGGATGCGGAGTCGCGCAAGGCGTGCGAAGGGCTTCTGACGAAGCTCGATTCCGCAGGGCCCCTCTATGCCGCTTTGGCAGCGCAGCTTCCGCGCTAAGGCGTTTGCGCGTTCTGCATGTCCGGATCGGCGACATGTTCCTTCTTCCAGCGCATCGCCGCTTCGATGCGGGTGCGCCCGGAGGGATGATCATAGAAGATGATCTCCTCCCACTTGCCCGGCTCCAGCTTGCGATAGGTGGAAAGCTTCAGCATCACGGTTGCGAAAGCATCAGGCTTGCGCACAGCATCCAGCCCGAAAATGTCCGCCTGGTATTCGGTGGTGCGCGAAATCGTATTGGTCACCGGCGTCGCCAGGAACATGTAGATGTTGGCCAGCGCGATCAGCAGCGGTAGTCCTGCCACATCGCTCACCTTTCGCACCTGCCATTGGCCGCCGAACATGTCGCAGGCCAGCAGGAAGGCGCGATTGACGAGGGCAAAGCCCACCAGGATCACCAGCGCCGCCAGCAGAAGCAGGCGGGTCATGTGATCCATCACGTAATGGCCCATCTCATGGCCCAGCACCGCCAGCACTTCGTCACTGCTGCCCTGTTTCAGCAGATTGTCGTTCAGCGATATGCGCGCCGTGCCGAACAGGCCGGAGACATTGGCCGATACCCGGTTCGACTGGCGCGAGGCATCCACCAGCCAGACATTGTCCACCGGCACTTCGTTGGCGCGGGCCAGCGACAGGATCTGGGATTTCAGCGGGCTGGCCGGTAGCGGCGAATAATGGTTGTAGAGCGGGGCGACAAAGATCGGCCAGATCACCACCGTCACCACTTCAAAAGCGATCATCAGGCCCGCGCCCCACACCCACCAGCCTTCGCGCGCCCGGCGGATGGCGGCATAGAGCACCGGCAAGAGCAGCACCATGGCGGCGAAGTTCAGCGCGAAGCCGATGCCAAAGTCCCCCAGCCATTGCCAGAAATTCTGGTTGGACAAGCCGTAGGCATGCTCGCGGAAGAAACCCTCATAGAGCACGATCGGGAATGTCATCAGCGTGGTCAGCGGCACATAGACCGCGACATACAGCATGACTTGATACGTGCGACTGTGAGTACGCTCTTCCACCCAGTCGCTGATGCGGCTGGAGATTTGCAGCCACAGAAGAATGCTGGCCACGGCAAGGCCGTAGATCAGATCGACGACCTGCAGCCAGTAGCCGCCTTCGAAATAGGCGTCGGACTTGGCGCGCGCCGCGCCGCTGATCCGCGCCAGATATTTGTCCGTCGCCTTGGCGGCATCGAAAGTGGGCGGCGCCATGCTGGGCAGGGCGCCGACCTGGACATGCGCGGTGGGCGCGGCGCGTGGTCCCAGCTGTACAGGCGCGTCCGATACCGCGGGCTGCGCCATCACCGGCGCCGCCAGAGCGGCTAAGAACAACAGGACGGTGGCGATCCGGTGCAAGGCCATGAGCGTTTTTCCCCGCGCGCAGCCTAACAGGATTTGCCGGGCCCTGAAGCCCTTATTGCTGCTAGGATGAATCACAATGTCTCGCCCCATTTTCGCCGTCATGCTTCTTGTCCTCGCGCCCATGGCGGCCCAAGCCGCGGTCGGCGCCGCGCCATGGGTGCCGGACCAGGCGCATTATCGCCGCTGCCTGGCGGACAGCAGCGCCAATCCCTCCATCGCGCTGGCCGATGCGGAAGCCTGGATAAAAGCCGGCGGCGGCGTGCCGGCGGAACATTGCGCCGCCCTGTCGCTGGTCAGTCTCAAGCGTTATCCCGAAGCGGGCGCGCGGTTGGATCGTATTGCCGGCGGACGCGCCACATTGGACGTGCAGTTCCGGATCGCGCTGTACGACCAGGCCGGCAATGCCTGGCTGCTGGCGGGTGAGGGCGCCAAGGCGGTGCAAAGCTTCACAGGCGCGCTGACATTGTCAGCCGGCGATCCCGACCTGTTCACCGACATGGCGCGCGCCCAGGCGATGGTGCGCAACTGGCATGAAGTGGTGCTGGACCTGAATGCGGCCCTGCAGCTTTCGCCGCGCCGCGCCGACCTGCTGGTGCTACGGGCCAGTGCCCGCCGCGCGCTAAAACAGTATGCCGAGGCACGCGCCGACATCGACAATGCGTTGAAGCTGAAACCCGGCGACGGCGACGCTTTGGTGGAAAGCGGTTTGCTGCGCAAGCAACTGGGCGATCTGGGTGGGGCGCGGCGCGATTTCCAGGCGGCGCTGAAAAACGCGTCCGGCGTGGCCGCTGCCGAAGCGCGCGAAAATCTCGACGGGCTGAAACCTTAGAAATCCAGTTCGGCGTAATGCGATACCGGCGGCTGGCCGGGAACGCGATCGGCCAGCAGCGAGCGGAAGGCGGGCCGTGACTTCATCCGCACATACCATTCGGCGGCGGTGGGGAAATCGGTCCAGGGCACTTCGCCGAAATAATCCAGCGCCGACAGGTGCGCCGCCACCGCCAGGTCGCCCAATGTGGTTTCGCGGCAAGCGAGGTTGCCATTGGTCTCGGCCGCCGTGCCGATCGCTTTCAGCGCCAGTTTCAGTTCCTCGCGGCCGGCACGGATCACGTTCATGTCCGGCGCGCGGCTGAAACCGGCGCCGGTGAAACGCGGCGCGGCTTTCTCATAGACGATGCGCTGGGTCACCTGTTCGTGGAATGGCCCCATCGCCCAGTCCACCCAGCGCAAACAGGCCAGGCGCGCCGCATCGTCGGCGGGCGCCAGGGGATGATCGGGATAATGATTTTCCAGGTAATCCAGGATCGCCCACACGCCTTCGGCGCGGGTACCGTCCAGATCCACGAATACCGGCATGGACTGTTTGGGATCGTCCGACATCGCCGGATCGCAGGCCACCCGCTTTTCCCCCACCATCAGGCGGGCCAGGCGGCAACTGGGTGACAGCATCAGGTGAATCAGGCGGCGCATCCGTCCTCAAGTAGCGAAGCGGTAGGACAAAAGAAAGAGCGAGTTTTTGTAAGCGAGCCGCCTATTTAACGCAAAAGTTCAGCCCGTCGCGCATCACCATCGCCCCGCGTCCCTGCAACATCCCGGCGCGGCGGCGGACATAGCGGCCCGGATGCGCGGCTTTCCACTTGTGGGGATTGGGCAGGATGGCGGCCAGCCGGGCGGCCTGGTCCCCGGTCAGCGAACCGGCATCGGTTCCAAAGTAGGCGCTGGCCGCAGCCTCGGCCCCAAAAATGCCATCACCCCAGTCCACCAGATTGAGATAGGCCCGAAGGATGCGCTTCTTGGGCCACAGCGCCTCCATCATCACGGTGAGATAGGCCTCCAGTCCCTTGCGGATCCAGCTGCGCATGGGAACCAGGAATAGCGTGCGGGCAGTCTGCTGGGAAATGGTGCTGGCGCCGCGCATCGGCTTGTTCGGATGGCGCTTATGGTCCTCCATCGCCTTGTTGATGTTGACCCAGTCGAAGCCGTTATGGGTGCAGAAATTCTGATCCTCGGCGCCGATCACTGCCCGCTCCAGCCGGGGCGAAATGTCGTCGGCCCAAGCATAGGACGCGCCTTTGCCTTGTCCCAGGCTGACCAGCATCTCCGGGGTGCCGGGAATGGGCAGGAACCGGAAAATCAGCAGCAGCAGGATGGGGGCCGGGACCAGCAGGACGAACAGCGAAAGCGCCAGCTTCCACAGCCAGCCATGCCCGCGCCACAGCCCGATTCCCTTCCCCGCCATGCGCCACCATAACAAACTT
The DNA here is from genome assembly GCA_947379335.1 of Alphaproteobacteria bacterium. Classification (GTDB taxonomy): domain Bacteria; phylum Pseudomonadota; class Alphaproteobacteria; order Micropepsales; family Micropepsaceae; genus Rhizomicrobium. The sequence continues at coordinate 4,622 of CANCMM010000102.1, forward strand.
TATAGGATGCGCGATGTGCGGCGCGATGCTAACTCTTCGGCGCTTCTGACCGGGATTCGCTCATGCACGATATGCTGTTGTCCGTGATCCTGGGCGTGGTCGAAGGCATCACCGAATTCCTGCCCATATCCTCGACCGCGCATCTGCTGGTAACCGAGCGTCTGCTGGGGCTGGGCGAGGACTGGGAAGCCTTCACCGTGGTGATCCAGCTGGGCGCGATCCTGGCGGTGGTGGCGATCTATTTCCAGGTGTTCTGGAAGGCGCTGATCGGCTTGCCATCGTCTGCCGATGCGCGACGCTTCGCACTGGGGCTGATCTTGGCGTTGCTGCCATCGGTGGTGGCGGGCCTTGTCTTGAAGAAATTTCTGGACCGGGTGCTGCTGGATCCGGCCCATGCCATGCCCTTCATCGCGGGCTGCTGGATCGTGGGCGGCATCATCATTCTGGTGTTCGAGCGCATCACACCAAAGGCCCGCTTTCTGGAAGGCGACAGGCTGTCTCTGTCCAAGGCGTTCCAGATCGGCTGCTGTCAGGTGCTGTCCATTATCCCGGGCGTGTCGCGCTCCGGCGCCACCATCCTGGGCGGCGAGATGCTGGGTGTGGACCGCCGCGCCGCGACTCTGTTCACTTTCTACCTGGCCGTGCCCACCATGATGGGCGCCACCATCCTGGAGCTGCATCAAAAGGCAGGCGCGCTCAGCCATGGCCAGGGGCTGAACATCGCAATCGGCTTTGTGGTGTCGTTCGCGGTGGCGTTCTTCGTGATCCGGCAATTTCTTGCCGTCGTCACGAAGCATGGCCTGAAGCCCTTCGGCTGGTACCGCATCATCGCCGGCATCGCCCTGATCGGCTACTTAGCTGTTCACTGAACCCGGGGCAGGCGCGTATTCGCCCTTGGCGCGATAGCGCCACAGGTAAGACGGGATTACCGCTTCCACCGAAGTCGGTGTGATGCCGAGGTCGGCCAGGCCCGCCGCAGTGGGCGCCACGACATTGTCGTGCTTGAGCAGCTTCACCTGATCCATCGTCAATAGCGGGTTGGGCAGCAGCTGCAGGAAGGCCGCCTTCAGCGATGCGATGGCAAAGGGCAGGGGTACCAGTGCGCGCTTGCGCCCGGTCTCGCGCAGGATGATCTGCAGCAGTTCCTTGAAGGAATAGGTGGCGGGGCCGCCCAGCTCATAGGTGCGGCCGTCCTGCCGGGACAGCGCAGTGACGATGGCCTGCGCCACATCGCCCACGAACACCGGCTGGAAGCGGGTATGGCCGCCGCCCACCAGTGGCAGGATGGGGGAGAAGCGCGCCATGGCGGCGAACTTGTTGAAGAAGCCGTCTTCGGGTCCGAAGATGATGGAGGGGCGCAGGATCACCGCATTGGGGAATGCTTCACGCACCGCCTGTTCGCCTTCGGCCTTGGTCACTGCATATTCGGCGTCGGCATTGGCATCGGCGCCGATCGCTGAGACATGCACCAGCGCGCCGACCCCCGCCGCCGCGGCAGCCTGGGCGATATGGGCGGCGCCTTCGGCCTGCACGTCTTCGAAAGTCTGGCCCTTCTGGAACAGGATGCCGGTGAGGTTGATCACCGCGTCGGCGCCCATCACCGCATGGGCGACGGATTCGGCGTCGGAGACGTCGCACTTCACGAAATCGATCTGGCCCACCGTGCCCAGCGGCCGCAGGAAGAATCCGCGAGCGGTATGGCGCGTCGCCACCTTGATCCGCCAGCCGGCCCGGGCCAGCGCCCGCACCGTGTGGCGGCCCAGAAAGCCG
>CANCMM010000103.1:0-6390 GCA_947379335.1 Alphaproteobacteria bacterium
AGCCCATCTTGACCAGTTCGGGCAGCGAGATGCCGGCCACGGTCGAGAAGCGCGGCATCGGCACCATGGTGTCGCCATGACCGCCCAGCACGAAGGCGGACACATCTTCCACCGACACGCCCAGTTCCTCGGCCAGGAAGTGGCGGAAGCGCGCCGAATCCAGCACGCCGGCCATGCCCACGATCTTGGCATGCGGCACGCCGGAGAATTTCTGCAGCGCCCAGACCATGGCGTCCAGCGGGTTGGTGATGCAGATGATGAAGGCATTGGGGCAATTGGCCTTGATGCCCTCGCCCACCGCAGCCATCACCTTGAGATTGATGCCCAGAAGGTCGTCGCGGCTCATGCCGGGCTTGCGCGGCACGCCGGCGGTGACGATCACCACATCAGCGCCCGCAATGTCGGAATAGGAGTTGGTGCCGGAGAGCTTGGCATTGAAGCCGTCGACCGGACCGGACTGGGACAGGTCCAGCGCCTTGCCCTGGGGCAGGCCTTCGGCGATGTCGAAGATCACCACATCGCCCAGCTCTTTGAGGACTGCCAGGTGCGCCAGAGTGCCGCCGATCTGTCCGCCGCCGATAAGAGCGATTTTCTTGCGCGCCATGTGGAAGTTCCCCAATCTCTTTCAATGGTCGCGCGGCTTATCCCGCTTCGCGGGGCCGCGCTTCTGCGCAGCTACCTAGCCCGCCACGGGCCCCACCGGCAAGGCGGCAGAATCGCACCTGTCTCATTCCGCCAGCAGCCGGACAAAGCCCATGGTGCCATGGGGATTTGCGCCATAACTGGCCACCGCCGAGGATGGCGCAAAATCAAAGGCATAGAGCCCGCCCAGGCCGATCTTCCAATGATCGGCAATTTCCCAGTCATGGATAGCGCCCAGACTGAATTCGCCGGCCCCGCGCACCGCCGGTCCCGGCACCAGCTCGGTGCTTTCAATGGTCTCGGCCCGGGCAAACAGGGTCCAGGGCGGGGCGGGCTTGTATTCCATCTCCGCCAGGCCCGCATTCTCACTGATGCCGCTGGAAAGCTGCTTCCTGCCAAACGCCAGGGTGGCGGCCACGCTGCCCCAGTCGAACGTGTCGAACCAGGTGGCGCTGGCGGTCAGGCGCTGTTCGTTGACATCGGGATCAAGCTGCTCGGGGCTTTTCAGCCAGCCGCTGGAAAGTTGCAGCGACCAATGCGCATCCGGATTGTAGGACAGCCGTACCGCCGTGGAATCGAACCGTGCCTTGTCAAAGTTGAAACGAAACTGGTCGGGCTCGCGGCCGGTGAAGCGCGACACTTCCACTTTCCAACCGTCATGGACCAAGCCCGCTGTCACCACGCCGAAACTGACATGGGTGGAATCCAACCAGTGATGGGAGATCGGTGTCATGGGATTATCCATGGCCGATACGCGGTGCATGTAGGCCGATGGCCCCAGCGCCGGCTCGCCCGGATAGCCGCCATACAGAAACAGGCTGTCGGTATCCGACAAGGGATGGCTGTAGCTGGCGGCCAATTCTCCCAACAGATCGTGGGGATGCTGGCGGTCCACCAGATGCGTCGTGCCGTCTGCGGTCTCTCCGCCCGCCAGCAACAACGAATAGCCACGCCGGCCCATGAAGGCATCGCCGCTCAGCATCGCCTTCAATCCCAGCGTGTCGCCATTCGCCAGGTCGCGCGTCGCCATCGCCATGAACATGCTGGAGGAAAAGACTTGGGTTGCGCCGCGCGGCCCGCTTTGCCAATCGGCGATGCCGTTGACCCGGCCATGCAGCATCACCATCCAGTCTTCTGCGGCCAGGTGGATGCCGCCATGCGGCGCGGCCTCAGGCTGCCAGCTTGTGCCCGAGGCTTCACGGCTCATGGCATAGCCGCCGAGCAATCCGTGCATCGCCATGGCGTGATCGGCGCCGCCCGCGCTCATGTCCATGCCGGCCATGTCATTGCTCGTCTTCGCCGCAGGCTTGTCGTCCTGCGGCATGGCCATCGCGGGCATGGGCGCCGGCGCGGGTTTCGCCGCCATGCCGGGCATGGCCTGGGCGGGTTGTGGCGCGGACTGTAGAGCCTGGGGCGCAGGCGCGGGCTTTTTTGGTCTGGCTTTCTTCGCCGGCGGTTTTTTGGCGGGCATCGCCATGCCGGGCATATCCTCCATTTTCATGCCATCCATCGCGCCATTGCCCAATGGGGGAGCCGATTGCGCCGTTGCGATGGCGGACAACAGGACTGCAAACGCAACGGAGAATGTCTTGGCAACGCGCATGGCATGACTCAAAGCGATATGGGCTTGCACCCGGACACAGCCCTCCCTACTATACCCCCAGGGAGTATGCAAGCATGGCCACCGGACATCCAAAAATATTGAGCCGACTTTCGCGCATCGAAGGCCAGGTGCGCGGCATCGCGCGCATGGTGGAAGAGGATCGCTACTGCATCGACATTCTGAACCAGATGCAGGCGATCAAGGCCGCGCTCAAAAAGGTTGAGGAAGAAATCCTCAAGGGCCACGCCTCGCACTGTGTTGCCCACGCCATCAAGAGCGGCAGCGTCAAAGACCAGACGGAAAAATTTTCTGAACTGGTTGAACTGTTCAGCCGCTATGGAAAATAAGCCGAACCCGATGCGCGATCCGGTTTGCGGGATGATGATTGATCCCTCGACCGCCCAGTTCCAGACAACAGAAGGCGGCGTAACCCATTATTTTTGCAGCGCAGGGTGCCGGGCGAAGTTCCTTGCCAATCCTTCGGCCTATGCGACACAGAAGGCCGCGCCGCAAACTGCAGCTACTGGCGTCATCTATACCTGTCCCATGCATCCGCAGATCCGCCGCAACGCGCCCGGCAACTGTCCGATCTGCGGCATGACGTTGGAGCCGCTGACGGCAACGGCGCAGACCGGTCCCAGCCCCGAACTGGCTGACATGTCCCGCAGGTTCTGGATTGCGCTGGTGCTGACCCTGCCGGTGTTTGTGCTGGAGATGGGCAGCCACATCCCGGCCTTGGGCCTGGCCCGCAGCATTTCGATGACCGCATCGACCTGGATACAGTTCGCCCTCAGCACGCCGGTCGTTCTTTGGGCGGGGTGGCCGTTTTTCGCGCGCGGCTGGGCCTCCTTGCGGAACCGCTCGCTGAACATGTTCACCCTGATCGCCCTGGGGGTAGGTGCTGCCTATCTCTACAGCCTGGTTGCGACTTTTTTGCCTGACCTGTTTCCGCTGGAGATGCGGCACACGGGGATGATCGCGGTCTATTACGAAGCCGCCGCGGTGATCACCGTCCTGGTGCTGCTGGGACAGGTTCTGGAACTGCGCGCCCGCGAACAAACCGGCGGCGCCATCCGCGCGCTGTTGAAGCTGGCCCCCAAAAGCGCCCGGCGCATAAACGATGACGGACAAGACCAAGAAATCGCTCTTGAGCAGGTCCAGGTGGGCGACCAGCTGCGTGTGCGGCCCGGTGAGAGCGTGCCCGTCGACGGCACGGTGATGGAGGGCAAAAGCAGCGTCGATGAATCCATGGTGACGGGCGAGTCGATGCCCGTCGGGAAGGCGCAGGATGCCAGGCTGATCGGCGGCACCATCAACGGCACCGGCGGCCTGGTCATGCGCGCCGACAAGATCGGATCGGACACGGTCCTTGCCCGCATTGTCCAGATGGTATCGGAGGCCCAGCGCAGCCGCGCCCCTATCCAGCGCCTTGCCGACAGTGTTTCGGCCTGGTTCGTGCCCGCCGTCATTGCCACCGCGATGCTGGCCTTCGCGGCCTGGATGATCTGGGGCCCGGCTCCCACCCTTGGCTACGCCCTGGTTGCCGCCGTCTCTGTCGTGATCATCGCCTGCCCTTGCGCGCTGGGCCTGGCCACGCCCATGTCGATCATGGTCGGCATCGGCAAGGGCGCGGGCGCAGGCGTTCTGATCAAGAATGCCGAGGCGCTTGAGCGGTTCGAAAAGATCGACACGCTGGTGGTCGACAAGACCGGCACCTTGACCGAAGGCAGGCCGAGGGTCGTCGCGGTTGTGCCGGCAGACGGCTTTGACGAGACCAGGATTCTGGCGCTGGGCGCAAGCCTGGAGCGGTCCAGCGAACACCCCTTGGCCGCAGCCATAACGGCGGCTGCGCAAGACCGCGGCATTGCACTTCAGGACGTGACGGAATTCACGTCGGTCACCGGCAAGGGCGTGACGGGCACGGTGGGCGGGCGCGCTGTGGGGGTAGGAACGGTCAAACTGCTGGGTGCGCAGGGCGTGAGCGCCGGCCTGAACAGCCGCGCGGACGCACTGCGCCGGGACGGTGCGACGGTCATGTTTGTTACCATCGATGGACAGGCAGCAGGCCTCATCGCGGTTGCCGATCCCATCAAGGCATCCACCGCCGCCGCACTCGACAGCCTGAGGGCAAACGGCATCAGGATCGTGATGCTGACCGGCGACAACCGCCTGACGGCACAGGCGGTCGCCTCCAAGCTCGGCATTACCGACATCGAAGCCGAAGTGCTGCCCGAACAGAAGAACGCCATCGTGCGCCGCCTGCGCAGCGAGGGCCGTGTCGTGGCGATGGCTGGGGACGGGGTGAATGACGCGCCCGCACTCGCCGAGGCCGATGTTGGCGTCGCCATGGGCACAGGAACGGATGTCGCGATGCAAAGCGCCGGGATCACGCTGGTCAAAGGCGATCTCACCGGCATCGCACGCGCACGAACATTGAGCCGCGCCACCATGCGCAACATCCGCCAGAATCTGGTTCTTGCCTTCGTTTACAATGTCCTGGGCGTGCCGGTTGCAGCCGGAATTCTCTATCCGGCATTCGGCATCCTGCTCAGTCCGGTGATCGCAGCGGCGGCGATGAGCCTGAGTTCGGTTTCGGTGATCGCAAATGCCTTGCGATTGCGGTTTGTACAGCTCTGACGCCTGACGGCAAAAAAAGAAAAGGCCGGATGCGAACATCCGGCCTTTCTGTCTCTTGAAAAGACGAAAGCGAAATTAGATCGCTTCCTTCAGTTCCTTGGAGGCGCGGAACGCGACCTTCTTGGATGCCTTGATCTTGATGGCTTCGCCGGTGGCGGGATTGCGGCCCATGCGCGGACCGCGCTTGCGCACGACGAGGATGCCCAGACCATTGAGACGGATGCGAGCACCCTTCTTCAGGTGCTTGGTGATCAGGCCGATGACGTCTTCGATGATGGCATTGGCGAGCTTCTGCGACAGTTCATGCTTCTCAGCGAGCTGAGCGCCGAGCTGACGGGTGGAAACGGTTTCGACTTTAACAGCGGCAGTCTTGGTAGCGGCTTTGGTGGCCATAGGATTCTCCCTCTAACGAATCAACGATGAGGCTGATTTTACGGCATTTCCCGCAAGATAAAGGGGGTGAACGTCAAAAAAACACAAGTAATTGGGGGTTTTTCCACATGTGGGCGAGAAAAGCCCGCAAAACCGGGCTTTTTCGCATGCCCAAAAGCAAACGGGCCGCGGCGATAAAGCGCCGCGGCCCGTAAAATCAGACTGAAATGGTGTTTAAGCGGCCGCTTCCGGACCGGCGCTGTCGGTGCGCTCGCTGATGCGGGCGGACTTGCCGGTGCGGCCGCGCAGGTAATAGAGCTTGGCGCGGCGCACCTTGCCCTTGCGGATCACCACCACCGAATCGACCAGCGGCGAATAGATTGGGAAGACGCGTTCCACGCCTTCGCCATAGGACAGCTTGCGCACGGTGAAGGCCTCGTTGATGCCGGCGCCCTGGCGGGCGATGCACACGCCTTCAAAGGCCTGGATGCGTTCGCGAGTCTTGTTCGCCTTGGCCTTTTCGTCATAGGTCACGTCCACCACCTTGACGTTGACCTTCAGCGTGTCGCCGGGGCGGAAATCGGGAAGCGGCTTGGCGCGGACGGTGGCCATCTGCTCGGCTTCAAGGGTCTGCAAAAGGTTCATTTTCTTCGTCTTTCGGTGCGGAAAAGCGGCAATCGAGCCGGGGCATATAGCCTAGCGTTTGGTCTTTTCATAGAGGGTCCAAAGGTCGGGGCGCCGCTCCTTGGTCAGGCTTTCGGCCTCGCGCGTGCGGAATTTGGCGATTTCCGAGTGATTTCCGCCATTTAGGACCTCCGGAATGGGCCGGTCCTCGAACAGTTGGGGGCGGGTATAATGGGGGTATTCCAAAAGCCCCGCGGCAAAGCTTTCATCCTGGGTGGAAGCATGGTCCCCCAGCACCCCGGGGATCAGCCGGACGGACGCCTCTATCAGGGCCATGGCGGCGATTTCGCCCCCGGCCAGCACAAAGTCGCCCAGGCTCACTTCCTCGATGGCGCGGGCCTCGATCACCCGCTGGTCCAGGCCCTCGAACCGGCCGCAGAGCAGGATCGCGCCCGGCCCGGCCGCCAGGGCCTGTACCCGCGCCTGGGTCAGCGGCGCACCGCGCGGCGACA
>CANCMM010000104.1:0-6333 GCA_947379335.1 Alphaproteobacteria bacterium
GTCGTCCAGCGCATTGTGGGTGCGGCCCACAAAGGGAATGCCGACCGCCGGTCCGATGTCGCAGGAATGCATGCCGCGCGGATCCACGCCCTGCACCGCGAACCAGCCGCGCAGATCGTAGAACACCGGCAGGGCCGATGCGCCCGTCATGCCATAGAGCCGGATATTCTCGTCCAGCACCTTGTCGTCGCGCCCGAAAGAGGCAATGGGGCCATCGCCCGCGAACGCCAGGAAGCTGGCGAATGCCAGGGCAAAGTCAGTCCCAACGCGCGCGACCTGCTCACTGCTGATGCCGGTGAGTTTTTCGAAATAAGGGCCCAGCGGAAAATTCACCCGCGGACGCACCAGCTGGTCGAACTCGGCAAGGGGGGCGAAGCTTTCGGCGTCCAGCTTCACCGCGCCGATCTGCACCACTTCCTTGAACTCGCCCGGCGACAGCCAATGGCGCGCCATGGAGCATTCCCAGGCGGTGAATTCCAGATCAAAAACCGTGATGGTGGATGATGCCAAGCGTATGCCCCGCCAAACAACCGGATTGTCCTGACCGGCGCGAATCATCTACTCCTCACATTAATACCGCGTAAGGGTGCGATCCCGTGAGCGGCATTAAGTTGGGAAGGCGTAACGATGGCCATTACCGACATGGAAAGCGCCAATAATTTTGGTCGGGCGGCTTTCGATCCTGCCTCTCTTACAAAAAGCTATGATGACAGCGTGCCCCGTGCCGCCCTGTCGCGCCTGCCTGCCCTGCACGGCGAGGCCAGCCGCAACGTGTACCTGTCGCGCTTCCTGGCGCGCTCGCCCCAGGCCTGCATCGCCCTGATGCTGGCGGGCGCGGCTATCCTGGCCTGGTCGTCCGCGGGCGCGGGCGCCGCCAGCCTCAGGTGCGATTTCGCCTGGGTAAGCCTGGTGCTGATCGGCGTGGTTGGCATGACCCGCAATTACATAAGGGGCTTTGCCCGCAGCCTGCGCCGCGTGCCGCTGCAGGAAGCCGCCTCGGATCTGCGCATGCTTCTTCTCTATACCGGCGCGGCCTGGGGTGCCGGCGCGTTCCTGGTGATGCCCGACCTGCCGGCCCCGGCGCTGGTCTTTATCTTTGCAGCCCTGCCCGCGCTGGCGGCGGCGATGCTCCTGCGTGACGCCAAAGGTGTCGCCGCTTTCATTCTGCCGTCATCCGCAGGGGTAGCCGCCGCCGCCCTGATGGGCGCCTGGCCGCTGGATGTGTGGGTCGCCGCCGCGGTTCTCGGCGCGGGCGGCATCATCACCGGCCTCACCATGCTGCACTGCGCCATGCGCGGGCGGCATAATCCTGTGCCGCAACTGGCCCTGGGTTGACGGAATAGCGGCGTATTCGTCGCATTGCCGTTATAATAGCCATACCAAATCAGCGCGTTTCTGCGCGAAGGGCTCCCCATGACCGTGATGACCGCTATCCATTCCGCCGAGACCGAGGAAGCGCGCTGCGCCGCTGACCGCATCAAGGAAGCCCGCGCGCTATTGCCGAACGATCCGGCGCTGCCCGGGTTCTTCGATGCGCTGTTCGCCAATGCCGTGCCCGACGATGTGCTGCGCGCCCGCGCGGACCAGCTGGCGGCGCTGGCCATGGGGCTGCAGACCGAAGCGCAGAAGCGCGGGGCCGGCGAGAGCCTGGTGGCGGCGCTGGACCAGGGCCATGAGACGGTGCTGCTGGGCATTAATGATGACCGGCCCTTCCTGTTCGATTCCGCGCTTCAGGCGGCGATGGCCGACGGCGCGCGCATTCGCGCCGCCTTCCATCCCATCATGGATCTGAATGGCGTTCGCACCAGCGTCATTGCGCTGGTGTGCGACGCCCTTTCCGCCGAACCGCGCCAGAAGCTTTTGGATTCGCTGCGCGACACCTTTGCCCAGGGTGCCGCTGCGGTGCGCGACTGGAAGCCCATGCTGGCGCGGCTGGCAGCGGCGCGCATGGATCTGGAGCGTCATCCCCCGGAGATCGATATCGCCGAAGACCTCGCCTTCCTGGACTGGCTGGCGGACAATCATTTCACCTTCCTGGGCGCGCGCGACTATGTGCTGGGCAAGGACGGCGCCAACGGGATGCTGGAGCCGGTGAAAGCCAGCGGCCTTGGAGTACTGGCCGATGAAGGCGCCCGCGTGATCGGGCGCAGTGGCGAGCGCGGCGGACTGACCGCCGAAGTGCGCGCCTTTTTGAATTCGCCCGAACCGTTGATCGTCACCAAGAGCGCGGCCCGCAGCCTGGTGCACCGGCGCGCCCATATGGATTATATCGGCATCAAGACATTCGATGCGAGCGGCGCCTTTGTCGGCGAGCGGCGCTTTGTCGGCCTGTTCACCTCCAGCGCCTACAGCGCCCAGCCACGCACCATCCCGCTGCTGCGCCGCAAGCTCGAGGCGGTGATGACCCATGCCGGATTGGCGCCCAATAGCCATGACGGCAAGGCGCTGACCCATATCCTGGACACGTTCCCGCGCGACGAGCTGTTCCAGGTTTCGGCCGACGAACTCTATGTCATCGCCACCGGCATCCTGCACATGGGCGGGCTGCCGCGCCTCAAGCTGTTCCTGCGCTTCGACAAGTTCGACCGCTTCGTGTCGGCGCTGCTGCTGGCGCCGCGCGATCACATCAATGCCAAGCTCCGCACCGACATCCATGCCCTCTTGGCCCAGGCCTTCAACGGCCGCACTTCCGCCTTCGAAGCGGCGGCGGACGAGAGCCCGCTGGTGCGGCTGCATTACATTATCGGCCGCAATGACGGCCCGCTGCCCAAGGTGGATGTGCGCCAGCTGGAACGCCAGATCGCGGCGATGATCAACACCTGGGACGATGCGCTGACCGATGCGGTCTGCGCCAGTCTTGGCCGCGGTGAAGGCCCCGCCCGGCTGGCGGCCCTGGCGCCGCGCTTCTCGCCTGGTTACCGCGATAATTTTCCGGCCCATGACGGGGCGCGCGACCTGGCGGCGTTGCAGGAACTTGCCGCCGCCAAGGACGGCCTGAAAGTGCGCGCCAGCGCCTGGCGGCGTGAAAATGATGCCGCCGCCGCGCTGCGGCTGAAACTGTATGTGCTGGGCGAAGTGCTGCCGCTGTCGGCCTCGCTGCCGGTGTTCGAGGATCTGGGCCTGAAGGTGATCTCGGAAGATTCCTATCCGGTGTCCTTCAATGCCGATGGCGGCTGGCGCCAGGATGCGGTGATCCTGGACTTCACCATGGAGCGCGCCGACGGACTTCCCGCCCGGCTGGACGATATCAAGGGGCCGTTGCAGGACGCTTTCCATGCGGTGCTGCGGGGCGAAGCGGAAAGTGATGATTTCAACAAGCTGGTAATCGGCGCCGGGCTGGCCTGGCGCGACATCACCATCCTGCGCGCCGTAGGCAAATTCCTGCGCCAGGCGGCGATGACTTTCTCCCTGGCCTATATGCAGCAGGCGCTGGTGCGCAATCCGGACGTCGCTGCCCTGCTGGTGGCGCTGTTCCATGCCAAGAACGATCCGGCGGCCGGCGGCGACCGGGCCGCCGAGGTGGCGGATATCGAAAAGCGCATTGAGACCGCGCTGAAGGACGTGCCCTCGCTGGATGACGATCGCATCATCCGCCGCTTCAAGAATGTGCTGGACAGCGTGCTGCGCACCAATTTCTTCCAGAAAAGCGCGGATGGCTCCACGCGCCCCGCCATGGTGATGAAATTCGATTCCGCCAGGCTCGATGAACTGCCGGCGCCGCGTCCGTGGCGCGAAATCTTCGTCTATTCGCCGGTGCTGGAAGGCGTGCATCTGCGCTTTGGCCGCATCGCGCGCGGCGGATTGCGCTGGAGCGATCGGCGCGAGGATTTCCGCACGGAGATCCTGGGCCTGGTGAAGGCGCAACAGGTCAAGAATGCCGTGATCGTGCCGGTGGGCGCCAAGGGCGGCTTCTACCCCAAGCTGATGCCCGCCAATCCCAGCCGCGAACAGTTCATGGAAACCGGCATCGCGGCCTACAAGACCTTCATCAACGCCCTGCTGGACGTCACCGACAATCTGGACCAGCACGGTCAGATATTGCCACCGCCGGATGTGCTGCGGCCCGATGGCGATGATCCTTACCTGGTGGTGGCGGCCGACAAGGGCACCGCCACCTTCTCCGACATCGCCAACGGCATCGCGCTGGAGCGCGGCTTCTGGCTGGGCGACGCCTTCGCCAGCGGCGGCAGTGTCGGCTATGACCACAAGAAAATGGGCATCACCGCCCGCGGCGCCTGGGAAGCGGTCAAGCGCCACTTCCGCGAACTGGGCACCGACATCCAGTCCACCGACTTCACCGTCATCGGCGTGGGCGACATGTCGGGCGATGTGTTCGGCAACGGCATGCTGCTGTCCCGGCATATCCGGCTGGTCGCCGCGTTTGATCACCGCCACATTTTCCTGGACCCGAACGCCGATGCCGCCACCAGTTTTACCGAGCGCGAGCGGCTGTTCGCCCTGCCCCGCTCCAGTTGGGACGATTACAACAAGGAATTGATCGGCCAGGGCGGCGGCATCTTCCCCCGCACCCTGAAGGAAATTCCATTGTCGCCTGAAGTAAAGGCGCTGATCGGCACCAACGCCGACTCCCTGTCGCCGCCGGCGCTGATCAATGCGCTGCTGAAAGCCCAAACCGACCTGTTGTGGTTCGGCGGCATCGGCACCTATATCAAGGCCGCCTCGCAATCCAACCTGGAGGCCGGCGACCGCGCCAATGACGCGGTGCGCGTCAACGGCAACGACCTGCGCTGCAAAGTGGTGGGCGAAGGCGCCAATCTGGGCGTGACGCAACTGGGCCGCATCGAGGCGGCACGCTCCGGCGTGCGGATCGAGACCGACGCGATCGACAACAGCGCCGGCGTGGACACCTCCGACCATGAAGTGAATTTGAAGATCCTGCTGGGTGGCCCCGTGATGCGCGGCGAACTCAGCGAAGACAAGCGCAACGCCCTGCTCGCTTCCATGACCGATGACGTGGCGGTGCATGTGCTGGCGGACAATTACAACCAGACCCTGGCGCTGTCGGTGGCCGAGCAGCGGGGCCTGCGCGACCTGGATGCGCAGGGCCGGCTGATGCGTGACCTGGAATCGCGCGGCAAGCTGGACCGCGGCGTGGAATTCCTGCCGGGCGATGCGGCGCTTACCGCGCTGGCCCATGAGGGCAAGGGGCTGACGCGCCCCGAACTGGCGGTGCTGCTGGCCTATGCCAAGCTGGACCTGGACGCCGAAGTGCTGGCCAGCACCCTGCCCGACGATCCGGTATTTGAATCCCTGTTGTCCGGCTATTTCCCGCCGGCCGCCGTCGCCGCGTTCCCAGAGGAACCGGGCCACCACCGCCTGCGGCGTGAAATCATCAGCACGGTGCTGATCAACACCATCATCAATCTGGCGGGTATCGTGTTCGTGCTGCGTACCCGCGAGGTGACCGGCCTATCCTCGGCGCAGATCGCGCGCGGCTTTGTGCTCAGCGATGGCGCCTTTGGCCTGTCGGCGCTCAAAGCCCGCATCGACGCGCTGGATCTCAAAGTGGATGCGGCGATCCAGACGCGGCTTTATTCCGATATCGCCGACCAGTTCCGCATCGCCACGCGCTGGTTCCTGGCGCATGTATCCGGCGACGCGCCCATCACCGACACCGTGGCGCAATATCGCGCCGGCGTGGAAGCGCTGCGCGAGAATTACAAGCTGACCCAGGCCGATCAGGACGGCATCGCCGAACTGACCGGCGCAGGCGTGCCCGAAGATCTGGCGCGGGACATGGTGCTGCTGGATCCGCTGGCGGCGGCGCTGGACGTGGCGCTGCTGGCGCATGAGACAAGGCTGCCGCCGGGCAAGGTGGCGCCGCTTTATTTCCAGCTGGGCGAGACCCTGGGCCTGGACCGGCTGCGCAGCCTGGCCAGCCGCTATGCGCCGCCCGAACATTGGGACCGGCTGGCGCTGCGCCGGCTGCTGGACGATCTGTCCCAGTCCCAACGCAGCATCACGGCCAAGCTGCTGGCCAGCGGCGGTACCGTGGACGACTGGGCCAGAAAACAAGGTGACGCGCTGGAACGCACCCGCACATTCCTGTGCACCTTGGATGCCAGCGGCGAACTGAGTGTCGCCAAGCTGATGCTGGCTTCCAGCCAGATCCAGAATCTGGGGTAGATGGCGCAGCCGCGCCCAAGCCTGTAACGGCCCATGGCGCGAAGGCGCCATAAAATATACTGCTGAATGCGTGGAGAGCCGTTCCGTCCTGACTTCGCTGATCACGGGTGCCATCGCGGCCCTTTTGCTGTGCGCGCCCGCGCATGCCCAGCGCCGGCGCGAGGCGCCCAAGGAATGGGACATCAC
>CANCMM010000105.1:0-6329 GCA_947379335.1 Alphaproteobacteria bacterium
CCGGTAGGCCTGGCCCCCAACCGCCATCAGGACCGTGGCCAGCGCCCGCAATCCCACCTCGCGCGGCGCCGCCGCCAGCACGGCGGGATCGAGCAGCACGCCGCCCTCACCTGCGCGAACGCCGCGCGCCAGCACCGCTTCGGTGACGATCTCCAGGCTTTCGCGGGCGCGGGCCAGATGCGCCGCCGCGGACCCGATGCGTTCCACGGTCAGGCCCGCCGGAACCAGTGCTGCCATCGCCTTGCGGATTTTCACCCGATCAAATGCCGGATCGTCATTCATCGGATCGTCCAGCCAGGCTTGCTTGCGGGACTTCAGATGGGCGCGCAGATCGGCGCGGCGAAAACCGAGCAGCGGACGCGCCACCGTCAGATCTGCGAAACCAGGCACCGGCCAGGGCGCGCGCGGGCGCATGGCGGCCAGCCCGTCCAGCCCGCTGCCGCGCGCCAGGCGCAGCAGGAATGTCTCGGCCTGGTCATCGCCGGTGTGACCGACAAACAGGATGGCGATCTTGTGTCTGGTCAGCCATTCACCCATCAGGCGGTAGCGCACCTCGCGCGCCGCCGCTTCGATGCCGCTTTTGGGTTTGTTGCCCGTCCATTTCAGAACCTGCACCTTGAGTCCTGCCTGTTTGGCCCAGGCGGCAACCCGCCTGGCGTCCTGGGCGGAAGATTTGCGCAGGTCATGATCCACCGTCAGCACCACCGGCGGTTTTGATTTGCGCTGCTCCGCAAAGGCGCGCAGCAGGTGCATCAATGCGAGAGAGTCGCTGCCACCCGACACCGCAACCGCGATGGCGCCGTCATGGTCCGCCATCGCTTCGGCAAAAGCGGATTCAAGCTTACTTGCCGCAGGCCGTTTTGCGGAGATTCGCGGCCTGGGCAAGCGTTTGCGGACTGGCGTTCGGGTATTTGGTCTTGATGAGGCCAAGCGTGGTGCAGCCTTCCGATTTCTGGCCCATGCCCATGAAGGACTGTGCCAGCTTGAGCATAGCGTCGGGCGCGCGCGTTGACTTGGGATATTTCTTGATCACTTCGGCGAAGGTGCGCGCCGCAGGGGCGTAGTCCTGGTGGATGAAGCTTATGTTCGCCACCCAGTAGATCGCCTGGGGCGACAGGTCGGTGTCGCCGGGATTGGCGTCGGCATAGCCGCGGAACGCCGCCGAGGCTTCGTCATACTGGGCGCGGCCCATCAGGTTCATGGCCTGGTCGTATTGCGCGGAATTTGCCGGCGGACCAGCCAGCGAACCATTGAGCGGCGCGCCGTCACCGGGATTGGCCGGCAGGGTGCCCAGGGTGCCGGGCGGACGCCCGCGCACAGGAGGATTGGGCATGGGTGCGTCCGGCACTGCATTGAAGCCGCCGCCATTGCCGCTGGCGTCGATCGTGCCCGCCGCGCCGATCGGCGGCAGGGGATCGCCGGGACGCAACTGGGAATAAGGCTGCGGCGCCATGGCGGGTTGGCCGGCCGATTGCGTACCGGCCGCGGCGCAGTTCATGGAATCGCCCGCGCCCAGTTGCTGCGACGACAGGGTGCAGAGCCGGTAGGCGAAGTCCTTCTGCATCTTGTCGATCTTGTCGTTCTGGATCTGGATCTGGTGATTCAGTTCCTCATTGGTGCCGGTGGCCTGGCTGAGGCTCTGGGTCAGGCCCTGGACCTTGTCCTCCAGGGTCTTGATGCGGGCATCCTGCTGCTGGGTGACGCCCTGCAGGTCGCGCACGCCGTTGGTCTGGAAGGCCTCACGCGCCTTGTCCTCGTCGCTGGGACCGAACAGCTGGGCGCTGGCGGGCACGCAGAAAAGCGAAAGCGCCAGAACCGAAACCGCGATGCGCTGGATCATCTTGAAAAGCCTTCCAAAGCAAAACCTGGCAAAGCAAAACGTGGCAAAGCAAAACGTGGCAAAGCAAAAAGGGGCGCGGGAGTTATCCCACGCCCCTCTTGCAAACTAACGCAAGTTACGAATTGGCACCGCCGCTGATGACGGTGACGCCGCGGCGGTTCTGCGCCCAGCAGCCTTCATTCGAATCGGTGCAGATCGGACGTTCCTTGCCGTAGGAAATGGTTTCGACGCGGCCGGTGGAGACACCCTGGCTGACCAGATACTCCTTCACCGCATTGGCGCGGCGGGCGCCCAGCGCCAGGTTGTATTCGCGGGTGCCGCGTTCGTCGGCATGACCTTCAACCGAAACGCGAACCGCCGGGTATTTGGCAAGCCACGCGGCCTGGCGGCCAAGGACAGCCTTGTCGGTGTCCTGGATGCTGTACTCATTGTAGCCGAAATGAACAGTGTCACCGACATTGACGCGGAAATCCTCGGCGCTGCCGGGCCGGATCGAGGAGGTGACCGGCGCGGGCGGCATCGGCGCGGGCGCGGCAGCCGGCGGCGGGGCAGTGTTCACCGCTTCCTGCTTGTGCGTGCAGGCGCCCAGAACCAGGACCGCGGATAGGCAGACAAATTTCATGGAATGGGAAAATGGCGTCATGACTGGAATCTCCTGGCAAGCGAGACCGCCGGTGCGGGCAGCATCCGCTCTAAGAATAAACACGCACCTGAATCGAAAAACGCATTAAGGCGTAAAAAGAACCAAAAATTGCGTTCGAAATTAGACCTATTCTAGGAAAAGCGCCCTACTGGATCAAGGGAGACCAGGCCGGATCGGAAGCAGAACCGGGGGTTAGCACCCGCCGCTCATTGCGCCCGGTCACATCCACCGACCAGATGGACGAACCGCGGCCGCCCGGGGCTTCGCGGCCGTACATCAGCACCCGGCCATTGGGCGCCCAGGTGGGGCCCTCATCCTTGCCGCCGGAGGAGATCAGCCGCTCGCCCGAACCGTCGGCGCGCATCACCCCAATATTGAAGACATTCCCCACCCGCCGGGTGAAGGCGAGCAGGTCGCCGCGCGGCGACCAGACCGGGGTACCGTTGGCGCCGGGACCGAAGCTGATGCGGTGCTGGCCCGATCCATCCACATTCATCACATAAATCTGCTGGCCGCCGCCGCGGTCCGATTCAAAGGCGATCTGCTTGCCGTCGGGCGAGAAGCTTGGGGCGGTGTCGATCGCCGGATCGGTGGTCAGCTGGCGAACGGCGCGGGTTCGCAAATCCATCACATAGATGTCGGAATTGCCCCCCTTCTCCAGGGTCAACACCACCTGGTTGCCGTCCGGCGAGAAGCGCGGCGAGAAGGTCATGTTGGGGAAATTGCCCAGCACCTCCTGCCTGCCGGTTTCGATATCGAACAGGTACACGCGGGGCTTGCCGCCGATATACGACATGTAGGCGATCGTCTGGGCGGTGGGATTGAAGCGCGGCGTCAGGATCATATAGGCGCCGCTGGACAGGAAGATGGGATTGGCGCCGTCCTCGTCCATGATCGCCAGACGCTTGACCCGCTTGGTGGCCGGGCCGCTTTCCGAGATGAAGACGATGCGGGTGTCGAAATAGCCCTTCTCGCCGGTGATGCGCTCATAGACGGCGTCCGACACCATATGGGCGATGCGCCGCCAATTCTCCGGCGTGGCAAAGAATTGCATTCCCAGCATCTGGCTTCCGCCAAAGACGTCCCACAGGCGAAAATCCACGCGCAGTCTTCCGTCGGGTTGCTGAGTCACCTGCCCGGTCACCAGTCCCTGGGCGGTGATGGCGCGCCAGCTGCCGAAATTGGGCATGGTATTGATGTTGGTGATGTGCTCGGCAAATCCCCTGGGGTCGAGCGGGTGGAACAGGCCGGAACGCTCCAGGTCGGCGCGCACCACGCCGGCGACATTGGCGCCAACTTGCGGATCGCCCACGAAATCAGGAATGGCGATGGGCAGGGGTTGGGCGTTGCCCTGGGTCACGTCCACCTGCAGCGCGGCGTGCGCGGGGGCCGTCCAAAGGGCCGCCAATGCGGCAAACAGGACCAGAAATTTCTTCATGCTGTTCTCCAGCGAATATTGAACGTCAGTAACATGGCTCCAACATGGCAGGGCCCTGAAGGTTCCACGATTATTGGCCCATCATCTGGCGCGGATCAAAGCGCAAGGGATTGATTTCCCGCCACAGGGCATAGCGGTCGGGCGGCAGCCGGTAAGGCTGGCACTGATAGATGGCGCGGCTGGCCGCTTCCGCGGCGGCACGGGTATAGCCGTTGCCGGCCGCTTGGGCTCTCGTGCCCGGCGTCATCTGGAGCTGTCCCACCGAACCGTCGGGATTGAGCGACAGGTCGTAATCCACCACCAGATCGCGCGCGTCGGGCGCGCCGGTGGGCGGCGACCAGCAGCGATAGATCTGGCTTTTGAGCGCATCGGCGATGTCGGCCGTCATCAGGTTGCCAGCACCGATGCCCTGGATTACGCGCGGGCCTGCCTTGGCGGTCTTCACCGGCTTTTCCGGCGCGGTCAGCTTGTTGAGCAGCGCATTGAAGTCCTGGGCCATCTCCTTCTTGGTGGGCTGGGGCTTTTCCACCGGCACTGGCTTTTCCTTGGCAATCTTGAAATCGGGCACCGGAGGTTCGGGCGCGGGCTCGACTTCCTGCATCGTCGGTTCGGGCGGGGCTTCCAGCGCCGGCGGCGGGGTGTCCATCTTCTGCGGCTCCGGCGTGGGCGGAGCCTGGGCCGCGACATTGGTCGTGTCGGCAATGGTCACCAGGTCCACCGGTACGACATGGCTGTCTTCGGGCGTGTCGAAGCTGCGGTGAAACGTAATCAGGGCGGCGCTGAAGATCAGGCCGTGAAACAGCAGCGAGCCCACCACGCCATAGCGCGGCCCCCGCGCCGTGGTCGGGCGCAGCCGGCGCATGGCGGTTTGGGCCGCCACCTTATTGCGCGTCGGGCTTGGGCTTTGCGACATCGGTAACCAGTCCGATATGGGTGAAACCGCTGGCGGCGAGGATGCCCATCACTTCCATCACCTTGCCGTAATTGGCCTGGGTGTCGCCGCGCACGAAGATGCGCTGGTTGTAGCCGTTGGAGGCGATGGCGGTGAGCTTGTCCACCAGGGCGGCTTCAGGCACCAGCTCCTTCTGCAGGAAGATGGCGCCGTCGCGCCGCACGGTGATGGAAAGCGGCTCGCGGTCCTGGCCCAGCGCCGGCGCCTTGGTCTTGGGCAGGTCCACCGGCACGCCCACGGTGAGCAAGGGCGCGGTGACCATGAAGACGATCAGCAACACCAGCATCACGTCGACGAAGGGCGTGACATTGATTTCCGCCATGACGCGGCGGCGCATCCGGCCGCGGCCGCGCGAAGAGGTATGCTGGATACCACCAGCCATCAGCGGGCCTTTTCGTCGAGCTGGCGCGACAGAATGGCGGAGAACTCGTCCGCGAAGGCGTCGAGCTGGTTCACATAGCGGCCGATCTCGGCCACGAAGCGGTTGTAGAAGATGACCGCCGGAATGGCCGCGAGCAGGCCCATCGCGGTGGCGAACAGGGCTTCGGCGATGCCGGGCGCCACCACGGCCAATGTCGTGTCATGGCGCGCGGCGATGGCCGAGAAGCTGTTCATGATGCCCCACACCGTGCCGAACAGGCCGACAAAGGGCGACACCGAACCGATGGTGGCCAGCATGCCCAGGTTCTTCTCGATGCCGTCCACCTCGCGCAGGATGGTGACGCTCATCGCCTTTTCGATGCGCTCCTTGACGCCGCCCAGCATGGACTCGCGCAAGGGGTTGGTGCCTTCAAAGGCGCGGCGCCATTCGCGCAAGCCGGCGATGAACATGGCGGCCAGGGGATGATCGTTGCGGGCGGCGAACTGCTGATAGAGTTCGTCCAGCGACTGGCCCGACCAGAACAGCTTTTCGAACCGCCGCGCCTTGCGCTTGAGGTTCGACAGTGTGACCAGCTTGTTGAAGATGATGGTCCAGGACCACAACGAGGCCAGCAGCAGCAGGATCATCACCGCCTTCACGATGATGTCGGCGCGCATGAACATCGAAACGATGGAGAAGCTGCCCAGCACGTCGCCGGCCGATCCATTGCTGGCGACGGCGCCTGGCGGCGGCGCCAGGGACTGGGATTGGGCCGGAGGACCGACCGGGGCTGCGATCGGGGCGCTCTGGACGCCCTGTGCGAGCGCCATGGTTGGGGCGGCAACCAGAATCAGGAAAGCGGCGGCGATCTGCTTGATCATGGAAAAACCTTTTGGCGCCAATGGACTATGACAGGTTCATGGCCCGGGATGGTGGCCGGAATATGACGAATATTCTCAAGTTTCTTCCGCGGTCACATATGGCGCAAGAGTCTCGAGCACGTTTTTGGGCAACCTGCATAACTTCCCCGTTAACGTGATCATGCAGGCTTCGATCCGCCCTTCCACCAGCAGCGTATCGCCGCAGAAGATTTTC
>CANCMM010000106.1:0-6289 GCA_947379335.1 Alphaproteobacteria bacterium
TCGATTCCGGATCGGTGGCTTCGCCCAGCTTGATCGCCGACATGCGCGCGACCATGCCGTCGGTGAAAGGCTGATAAATGTCTTTGTGGACATAGAAGCGGTTGGCGGCGGTGCAGGCTTCGCCGCTGTTGCGCATCTTGGCCAGCATGGCGCCGTCCAGCGCATCGTTCAGGTTGGCATCCTTGCAGACAATAAAGGGCGCATTGCCGCCCAGTTCCATGGCGCAGGAAATCACCTGGTCGGCCGCTTCGTGCAGCAGGGCGCGGCCCACCGGGGTCGAGCCGGTGAAGGAAATCTTGCGCACGCGCGGATCGTGCAACACCGCCTTGGACAGCGGGCTGGCCTTGGCGGTGGTGACGACGTTCACCACACCGGCCGGCACGCCGCAGTCATGCATGATCTGGGCGACGGCGAATGCGGTCAGCGGGGTTTCGGTGGCGGGCTTCAGCACCACCGTGCAGCCGGCTGCCAGCGCCGGCGCGATCTTGCGGGTGGCCATCGCCGCCGGATAATTCCACGGCGTGATCAACAGCGCGATGCCGATGGGCTGATACTGCACCAGAATGCGTGCGCCGCTGGCCGGCGCCAGGGCCAGTTCGCCCAGCACATGGCAGCATTCCTCGGCATACCAGCGATAGAACTCGGCGGAATACAGCACTTCAGCGCGCGCGTCGGGCAGCGCCTTGCCGTTTTCCAGGCTGATCAGGTAGGCCAGCCATTCGATATTCTCGACGATCTTCTCATAGCATTTGCGCAGGATCTCGGCGCGAAAGCGCGGCGTGGTCGCGGCCCAGGCGGCGGCGGCCTTGTCGGCGGCCGCCACCGCGGCCAGCGCGTCATCGGCGTCGCAGTCGGCGACATCGGTGATCTTCTTGCCGGTCGAGGGATCGAAGACATCGACGCGCTTTTTGCTGGCGGCTTCCACCCATTTGCCGCCGATCCACAGGTCGGTGGGGATGGGGAAAGGCGCGGGGCCGGTCTTGGGTGTGGGAATGGTGACGGTGTGGGTCATGTCTCTCTCTATTAATTAGGAAGCCAGGGTGGCGCGGTCGCCGGAGAAGGCGGCGCGGGTGATCGCCTTCAGGGCGTCCACATCCAGCAGCCTCGGATTGTTGTTGATCAGGCGGGCGGCGCCGATGGCGCTTTCCGCCGTCCAGTCCTGCTTGTCCTCCGGCAGGCCCAGTTCCTTCAAGGTCACCGGGATGCCGATGTCCTTGAGCAGGCTGGCGACTTCATCAATCAGCTTGCGGGACAGTTCTTCGTCACTGCCGGACAGGCCGATGGCGCGGCCGATTTCGGCAAAGCAGCTCACGCAATTGGGCCGGTTGAACTCCATCACATAGGGCATTAGCAGCGCCACGCCCATGCCGTGCGGGGTATGGGTCTCATTGCCAACCGGGTACTGGATGGCATGCGCCGCCGCGGTGCCTGCCGCGCCGAAAGCGCAGCCGGCGGCCAGCGAGGCCAGCATCATCTGCTCGCGCGCCTCGATATTCTTGCCGTCCTTCACCGCGGTGCGCAGCGCCTTGAAGATGTTCTTGAGCGCCAACAGGCCGAAGGTGTCGCTCAGGACATTCTTGCCCACGAACACATTCTTGACGGTGAGGTCGGGCGTCACTTCGCGGGCCGCGGCGGTGAAGCTTTCAATGGCATGGGTCAGGGCGTCGGCGCCGCTCACCGCAGTCAGGCCGGGCGGACAGGTGAGGGTCAGTTCCGGATCGCACACTGCGATCTTCGGAATGAGATAGGGGCTGGAAATACCGACCTTGGTGCCACGCTCGGTATCGGCGATCACCGCCACAGGCGTGACTTCCGATCCGGTGCCCGCCGTGGTGGGCACGGCAATCACCGGCGCCACCGGGCCTGGGATTTTGTTTTCGCCATAATAGTCGCGCAAGCTGCCGCCATGCTTGAGCAGCACCGCGACGCATTTGGCCATGTCCATGCAGCTGCCGCCGCCGATGCCCAGCACCACATCCGGGTTGAAGTCGGCGCATTCGGTGACGCAGCCGGAAATGCCTTCGATCGGCAGGTCGGCTTCGGTGCGGTCATAAACCCTGGTTTTCACGCCATTGGCTTCCAGATCGGCGACGATAGCCTTGAACTGGGCATCGCCGGCCATGCGCGCATCGGTGCAGATCAGGGCTCTGCTGCCGATCCCGGCCGTCATCATGCCCAGCGCGGCGCGCTGGCCGGAGCCGAAGATCACCGAGGCGGGCAGGCGCAGGGCGCCGAACAATTGGGTCATGACGTTTCCTTTTTCGAATCTTGAGACAGCTTCTGCAGGTCGGCCCACAGGCCGTCATCGATGAACATGCCGCGCTTTTCCGACTGGGCGCGCACGGCATGGGCGCGGTCGCCCGGCACCAGTACCGGATGTTCCGGATCAGACGGCGCGGCGGCGCGGATGCTTTCCAGGTAATCGGTCACCAGCGCCTTGGCGCCCTCGGCATGGGGCGGGGCGATGACGATGAAGATATCGCCCTTGTTGGAGACATTCACCGAATCCAGCGTGCCCTTCACGCCGGTGCCGATGGCTGACGCGGCCAGACTCGCCACCAGCACTTCGAAAGCGATACCCAGCGCATAACCCTTGGGTCCGCCGAACGGCGCGATGGCGCCTTTCTTGGCGGCGGAGGCGTCGGTGGTGGGATCGCCATTCTCGTCCAGCGCCCAGCCCAGCGGAATCGGCGCGCCGCGATTGGCGTGGTCATGGATCTTGCCCATGGAGACAAGGCCGGTGGCCATGTCCAGCACCATCGGCGCCGGATCGGCGGGCACGCCGATGGCGATGGGGTTGGTGCCGATCATCGCCTTGCGCCCACCCCAGGGATGCACCAGCGCCTCGGAGATGGTCAGCGCGATGCAGGTGAGACCGTGCCTGGCGACATGCTCGGCATAGTAAGCCAGCGCGCCCAGGTGATTGGTATTGCGGATAGCGGCAATGGCGATGCCGTCTTCGCGCGCCCGAGGGATGATCGTGGCCAGCGCTGCCATCGCAATCACGGGTCCCAGGCCGCGTTCGCCGTCGACCGACAGGAAGGAGCGGGCGGTCCATTGCTGGTTGCCCGTGGTGGTGGGGTTGGACAGGCCGGCATGGATGCGCTCGATCACCCGGCGCAGGCGCAGCAGCCCGTGCGAGGGAATGGCGCGCATCTCTGCTTCGATGAACAGGCCCGCCTGGGTCGCGGCATGAGTCGCCGGCACGCCATTGGCGAGCAGGATGCCCTCGGCCAGCTTGCGGACTTCCTCGACGGCGACCTTCACGGATCAAATATCCTATAGGATTTCCGAAACGTATGGGTTATGCTTCGCTTGGTCAATGGCAAAAGCCAGCCTTTCCGTGGGTGAAGTTCCTTGGCGTCAGTGCTGAATGAAACGGCCGACCGCACCATCGCCCGCCCCTCCGGGTTGGCGGAGGAGGTCTATCGCCGCGTCCGTGCCGACATCATGTCCCTGAAAATCCCGCCCGACACCCGGGTATCGGTGGACAGCCTGGCCCGCGAGCTGGGCGTGTCCCAGACCCCGATCCGCGAGGCGCTGTCCATGCTGGAGGCGAATGGGTTGGTGTCCAAGCGCCACTTCGCCGGTTACGCCACCAGCCCGCGCATGGACCGCGCCCAGCTGGATGAGTTGTTCGAATTCCGCCTGCTGATCGAACCCCATGCCGCGCGCAAGGCCGCCGAGGCGATGGCCGATACTGACAAAGCGCAGCTGGCCAGTGGCGAGGCCGCGCCGTCACACGATGCCTTTGCCGACATGGACACCGAATTCCACCGCCTGATCGCCCAGGGCGCCGGCAATCACCTGATCGCGGACTCGCTGGCGCGGCTGCATATCCATGTCCATATCTTCCGCTCCTGCTTTCGCAGTGAGATCACGGAAGAAGCGGTGCATGAGCATGATGCGATCATCGCCGCGATCCATGCGCGCGATGGCGACAAGGCGGAAGCCGCCATGCGCCGCCATATCGAGCGCAGTTACGGGCGCTTGCGCGATTTTATAAAGGATTAGCTTTTCTGGCTCTTCCGCCAGGCAGCGTACTTGGCCTTGTTCTCGTCATTGGGCGGATAAAGACCGGGCAGGGGCACGCCCTTTTCGACTTCGCCCATGATCCAGGATTCCATAGCTTCCTGTTCAGCAGCGGCTTCGGTTACTTCGGCCAACAGGGCCTGGGGAATGACAACGGCACCGTCACCGTCTGCGACGATGCCGTCGCCAGGGAAAATCGCCACGCCGCCGCAGCCAACGGGTTCCTGCCAGTTGATGAAGGTGAGACCGGCGACCGAAGCGGGGGCCGCAGCGCCGGCGCACCAAACCGGCAGTCCCGTCGCCAGCACGCCTTCCATGTCACGCATCACCCCGTCGGTGATCAGGGCGCCGACTTTGCGCTTGGCCATGCGGGCGCACAGGATGTCACCGAAAATCCCGGCATCGGTCACGCCATTGGCGTCGGCCACGCAGATCACGCCTTCCTCCATCGCCTCGATGGCGGCGCGAGTGGAAATGGGCGAGGCCCAGCTTGCCGGGGTCGCCAGGTCTTCGCGCGCCGGGACAAAGCGCAGGGTGAAGGCGGTGCCCGCGATCCGCTTCTGCCCGGGCTGTTTGGGAAACGCGCCGCGCAGCCAGACATTGCGCAGGCCTTTCTTCAGCAGCACCGTGGTCAGGGTGGCGGTGGAAATGCCCTCGAGAATCTTTTTGGTGTTGGCGTCCATGCTGGTACCCCCGTCTGAAATTATCCCGGCAGTGCGAAGATGGCGAAGACATCGCCGAAGATCGCCTTGCCTTCATTCTGCATGAAAATCTCGCCGCCGTGGCAGCCCCCGGCGCCCACCGCGACATATTGCACGCCTTTGACCTTATACGTGATGGGCGGAGTGCAGACCCCGGCGCCCAGGGGGTACCGCCAGACCTTCTGGCCGGTCCTGGCGTCGAAGGCGACAAAATCGCCGTTCATCTCACCGGTGAAGACCAGGCCACCCGCTGTGGCGACCACGCCGCTGAAATAGGGGCGATCCGACTTGTGCTGCCAGGCGATGGCGCCGGTCGCCACATCGATGGCGCTGAGCGTGCCGTTGGGGGTGAAAACTTTCATGTTCACCGGCATGTCGCCGCCCGAATACTGGCCGCGGATCGGCGTGCCGGGCTTGTAGACCTCGGGCAGCGGTTGGCGGAGGGTCAAGTCGTGCGCCTCGTTGATGCCGAGCTGGTAGAAATATTTGGTCTGGGGCGAAAAGGCCGGCGGCTGCCACATGGCGCCGCCATGATTGGCGGGCCACATGGTCTTGGGTGTCGGACCCAGCGGGGTCATGAAATTGTCGCTGACATCGACGAAAGGCGGCGACTTGCGGATCAGCTTCCCGGTCAGCCGGTTGACGATATAGACGAGGCCGGTCTTGCCGGCATGCGCGGCGGCCTGCACCGGGCGGCCCTTTTCATCCACCGTATCGAACAGCACGACAGGCGCGCAGGCATCCAGGTCCCAGATGTCATGCGCCACTTCCTGGTACCACCAACGCAGCTTGCCGGTGCGCGAGTCGATGGCGACGATGGAGTCGGTATAGGCGTTGTCGCCCTTGCGGCTGGTGCCATCCAGGTCGGGATTGGGATTGCCCACCGCGAACAGGATCAGGCTGTTCTTCACATCGATGGCGGGCGTGTTCCACACCGAGCCGCCACCATATTTCCAGCTGTCGCCGCTCCAGCTTTTGCCGCCCGGTTCGCCGGGCGCGGCGGTGGTGTTGAAGCGCCACACCAGCTTGCCGGTATTGGCATCCAGCGCCTGCAGGAAGCCGCGCGTCGGCCATTCCGCGCCGGCGTTGCCCACCAGGATCAGCCCGTTATAGGCGATGGGCGCCATGGTGAAGGAATAGAACACCGCCGGCTGCGGCAGCACGTCGGCATGATCGGTTTTCCAGATCACCTTGCCGGTGCGCGCATCCAGCGCCACGACATGACCGTCCAGCTGGGCGGAAAACACCTTGCCATAGGCCACCGCCACGCCGCGCGAGATCTGGCCGCAGCACAGGTTGGAATAGGTGAGGGTGGGAATATAGGACCAGAGTTGCTGGCCGGTGATGGCGTCATAAGCCATCACCTTGTTGTCGGCGGTGCTCAGATACAGCACGCCGTCTACCGCGATGGCGGTGTTCTCGAAATTCTTCGGCACGCCGGTCTGCAGGATGGCGGTGGGCCGCAGCTTGCCGACATTGGACAGGTTGATGTCGGTCAGCGGCGAAAAGCGCTGGTTGTCATAGGTGCGTCCATGCAAGACCCAGCCCTCGGACTT
>CANCMM010000107.1:0-6263 GCA_947379335.1 Alphaproteobacteria bacterium
CGCATGAAGCTGGCGTGCGACAATGCCAAGGCCGATCAGGTTGTCATCTACACGCTGTATGTCCATACCGGCGGCGGCGGCAATTCCGCGCCGCTGCAGGATTGCGCTACTGACAGCTCGAAATATTACGACCTGACATCGGCCAGCCAGATCGCCACCGCGTTCGCCGACATCACCAAGCAGATCACCAACGTGCGCGTGAGCAAGTAACGTGAAGCTCGCCGGCGAAGTTCTGGATCAATTGCTGCTGACCTTGTGGCACGTGCTGCCCTGGCTGGCGGGGCTGGGCGTGGTGTTCGCCGTGCTGTCGCGCATCTCGCCCTGTAACGCCGGGAAGCCCTGGTGGGAAAAGCGTGGCCTGTTCACCGACATGGCCTATTGGATTTTCGTGCCCATTTTCACGCGTTATTTGCGTATCTGGGTGACGGTGTTTCTCACCATCTGGCTTTTCCAGATCAGTGACGGCCAGAAGATCGCCGACTTCTACCTGCACGGTCACGGGCCCTTGTCGCACCTGCCGCTATGGCTGCAGGGCATCGGCTACCTGGTGGCGGCGGATTTTGCGCTCTACTGGATCCATCGCGGCTTTCACCGCGGCGCCTTCTGGAAATACCATGCCGTGCATCATGCGCCCAAGGATCTGGAGTGGATCAGCGCAGCGCGCTTTCACCCCGTCAACCTGGTGCTGGGCACCGCGGCGGTGGACATCACCGCGCTGCTGTGCGGCGTCTCGCCCGACATCTTCCTGGTGATCGGGCCTTTCAACATCATCACCTCCTGTATGGTCCATGCCAATCTCAACTGGACCTTTGGGCCGCTGCGCTATGTCTTCGTCAGCCCCGTTTTCCATCGCTGGCATCATGCGCAAGCAGTGTGCGACATGAATTTCGCCAGCACATTCTCGGTGTGGGACAAGTTGTTCGGCACCTATTACATGCCCAAGGGCGCGCTTCCGGGCGGCTATGGCATTGACGATGCCGCCATGCCCGAAGGGTTGATGGCGCAGACCCTGTACCCACTGGTGCAGGACAAGGCGCGCGCAACCAGCGCGGCCCCGGCTTGACGTTTCCGATTTTCGATTAGTTGGAGCGCGCTTCGGCAGCCGCTACGGCGTGAGCGGCGGCCTGATGCGCGGCCGACTGGCTGGTCGCGGCGCTATACGACTTCTGGTCGTCGCCGGGCATTGGGGTGGGCTCGCAGCGGCCGCCGGTGCAGTTCAGCGTGACACGCTCGGCGCCGCGGTTGAGGGTCACGGTGCCGCCGCCATCGTTACCGGTGACGGTGATGCGGGTGTTGAAGACCTGCACATTGTCGCGGTTCAGGGCGATCAGATTGGTGCGGCCATAACCCTTGCCCTGCACAAAGGCGTGGCGGGCGTCGATCATCGTGACGTCGGCGATGGTGGGATTGCCGACATAGACGGTGGAAACGGGCGCGCGGAAAGTGAGGGTGTGAACCTCGTCCAGCGCCAGGGCGACGGCTTCATTCTTGCTCACCGCCATCTTGCCCGCGGCAAAGGCGGGGGAGGCGGCAATCAGAGCGGCGGCGATCAGGGCACGGCGCATGGTGAGGATCCGTCAGAATTTTCAAGGGTTAGACTAGGCCCGCGCCGTAAAAGAAGCCTTAAGCTGGATGGCGTAAAAAGGCCCTGTTTTCCGCCCCAAAAGGCCTTTCGTGCGCGTTTCCCTCCCGGCCCAGCTTCTGACGTTGCTCGCGATCCTGGGCGGGGTCGATGCGGCATGGGTCGTGCTGGGACACTTCGCGCTGGACGGGGGCGGCTTTCTGCGCCTTGGCCTGTTGTCGCTGTGCCTGCTGGCGGGGGCGCGCTTCTACCAGACCCTGCGCCCCGAACCGCGCCTGGCCGCGATGCTGCTGGGCACCGGCTTTCTCTGCGCTTTCTCGCTGGGGGCCAGCCTGCTCAATTATCTGCTGCTGACACGCGCGGGGCCGCGCATTGATGTGGAGCTGGCGGCGCTGGACCGCGCGCTGGGATTTGACTGGCCGGCCGCGATGGCATGGATGGCGCAGCATCCGCGCCTGAACATGCTGGCGCTGATCGCCTATTCCTCGATGCTGCCGCAGGTGGCGCTGCTCACCATCGCGCTGGCGGCGGTGGAGGCCAGCCGCGTCTATCGCTTTTGTCTGGCGCTGGCGCTGTCGGCGCTGACTTGCATCGCGATATGGAGTTTGGCCCCGTCTTTTGGGGCTTTTTCGGTGTATCCGCCCGCGTCCAGTCATGCCGCGATGGCGCTGGATCCGGCTTACGCGCGCGAGCTGGTACGCCTGCTGCATGACGGGCCGGGGCTGATCTCGCCGCGCGACACCAAGGGACTGATCGGCTTTCCCTCTTATCATGCCGTACTCGCCATCCTGGTGATGTGGTTCGCGCGCGATATCAAATTCCTGCGCTGGCCGGCGCTGGTTCTCAACATTGCAGTGCTGCTGTCCACGCCGGTGCAGGGTGGCCATCACCTGATCGATGTGATCGCGGCGTTTCCGATCGCGGCGCTTGCGATTTTCGTGTCGGCACCGCGCAGAACTGCCCAGTTTCCGTCGAAAGCATCCATCGTGGTAAACAAATCCCGAAAATTCACTATAACGCCGGTTCCAAAAGGCTTTTTCCGTATCACCGCGGAACAGAAGCGCGAAAACCCGGTCCCCGCGATTAAGTCGAAATTAAGCGGCGTCTCCTAGTGTGGCCAGTGTCCGCAACGAGCGAAAAGATTTCGTCCGGGGTTGGGCATCCTAGGGTGTCACTAAGTTGGAGACTAACATGAACCTCATCTCGCGTTTTGTTCGCGATGAATCGGGCGCCACCGCCATCGAGTATGGCCTGATCGCCGCTCTCATCGCCGTCGTCATCATCACCGGCGTGACCGCCGTTGGTACCAAGCTGTCGACGACCTTTGTCAACCTGTCCGGCAACCTGAAGTAAGGTCCGGGCAAGGAATTGCCTGGAACGGCCGCCTCCAAAAAGGCGGCCGTTCGTTTTTGTGAAGTTCGAACATGGTTGCTGAAGTCCTAGTTCTTGTCGCGCTCCCGCTCCTGCTGGCCGTTGCCGCGGGCTGGGATCTGGCCAGCTTCACCATTCCCAATTTCCTGTCCCTGGCGCTGCTGGCGCTGTTCGCGGTTTTCGCGGTGGCCGCCGGCCTTGGCCTTTCCGCCATCGGCTGGCATTTGCTGGCCGGTTTGGCAGGGCTTTTCATCGGCTTTGCGCTGTTTGCGCTGGGCTGGATCGGCGGCGGCGACGCCAAGCTGTTCGCCGCGGTGACCTTGTGGCTGGGCTTTCACGATATGGCGCCCTATGCGCTGCTGGCCAGCGTGTTCGGCGGCGTTCTGACGTTGGGCCTGATGTTGATGCGCCAGTGCCCGCTGCCCGACCTGCTCGCCCGCCAGGGCTGGATCACCAGGCTGCATGATGCGCGTTCGGGCATTCCCTATGGCGTGGCGCTTGCCGCCGGCGCCTTCGCGTTGTTGCCGTCCACCGAAATTTTTCGCCTGGCCGCGACTGTTTAACGAAACCCTAATGGGGCCCGCGCAGTTTTTGCGCGGATTTTAAATACATTTATCGCGAAACAGCGGCATCTCCCAGCCAATTGCAACGCCGCTATTAAGCAAATTCTAAAGGGTTGCATGGTGAATTGTCACCAAAGGGAGCTTGCCCGTCATGAATACCCAACGCCTTGTTGTGCTTGGTCTTGCACTGGTCGCCGCCGGCGGCGCCGCCTTTCTGGTGCGCGGCATGCTGGGTGGCGGTACGCCCAAGGTTGAAGCCAAGGCCGCGCCCGCCATCGCGATGAGCGAAGTGCTGGTCGCCAGTGGCAATCTCACGCCGGGCCAGGCGCTCACCGCCGATCGCGTGCGCTGGGAAAAATGGCCGACTGCGTCGGTCGATCCGTCCTTCATCACCCATGATGCGTTCGGCAGCGAGGAAGCCGCGGTCAAGGGCACCGTGGTGCGCGCGCCGATCCTGCAGGGCCAGCCCATCACCAACACCGCCATCGTGCATGGCGATGCGTCCGGCTTCATGGCCGCGACCCTGGGCGCTGGCATGCGCGCCATCTCCATCACTATCTCCGCCGATTCCAGCGCCGGCGGTTTTGTGCTGCCCAATGACCGCGTCGACGTGATCGTGACGCGCCGCCCGGATCGCGATGCGCCGCGCGGCAGCGCCAAAACCCTGATCACCAACCTGCGCGTGCTGGCGGTTGACCAGACCTTCCGCCAGGAAAAAGACACGCGCACCGTGATCGGCAAGACCGCTACCGTCGAAGTCACGCCGGAGCAGGCCGAAGTCATTTCCGCCGCCGGCACCACCGGCCAGCTGTCGCTCGCCTTGCGTCCCCTGAGCGAGAGCGGCCTGGCGTCGAATGACGATGCCATCCGCAAGCACCGCAGCGCCACCGATGGCCCGGTTTCCGTAATTCGCTATGGCATGGTCGGCGCCGGCAGCCGGCAGGAGAGCAACTGATGTTGTCCCGTTCGCTTTTCATCGCGTTCGCGCTGGCGCTTGTCGCGCCTTCTGCTTACGCCGCTCCCGCGATTGCCCAGGCCCGCCCGATCAATGAAGCCGGCGCGCGGGTGATGCAGATTTCCACGCGCGGCGCCGCCGGCGCCCATCAGCGCATCACCCTGCCGCTGGACAAGGCCGCGGTGGTGCAGCTCGATACCGATGCCCGCGACGTGCTGGTGTCCAGCCCGGACCTGGTGGACGCGGTGGTGCGGACCCCGCGCCGCATTTTCCTTCTGGCCACCAAGGTCGGCCAGACCAACGCCTTCTTCTTCGACGCAGCCGGCAAGCAGATCCTGGCGCTGGATATCCGTGTCGAGAAGGACGTGGTGGACTTGGCCAGCCTGATGAAGGCCTCCATGCCCAATTCGGCCATCCAGGTGCAGGCGATGAACGACAATGTGGTGCTGACCGGTTCGGTCAGCAGCGCGATGGAATCCAGCCGCGCCGCCGAACTGGCCGGCAAGTTCGTGGGCGACCCCAAGAAGGTCATCAACATGATCGGCGTGAGCGGCAACCAGCAGGTGATGCTGAAGGTCCGCATCGCCGAAATGGACCGCAACATTGCCAAGCAGTTCGGCGTCAATCTGGCTGGTGTCAAGATCGCCGGCGGTTCGACACCGCTGGCATTTTCCACGGCCAACCAGTTCAACCTGGTCGGTCAGGCGCTGAGCGATCTGTCCGGCGCCCAAGCCGGACAAACCTGCAACAGCGCTTCGACAGCCCTCAATCCCGTCGGGGCGCTCGGTGGCGGCGGTATCTGCAACGTTCAGAACAATGTCCAGGGCCAGCTCAAGGCACTGGAACGCGTCGGCCTGGTGCATATGCTGGCCGAGCCCAACCTCACCGCTGTCAGCGGCGAAACCGCCAAGTTCCTGGCCGGCGGCGAATTCCCGGTGCCCGCCAGCCGCGACCGCGACGGCAACATCACCGTGGAGTTCAAGCAGTTCGGCGTCGGCCTGTCCTTTACCCCGGTGGTGATCGCGCCCGGCCGCATCAGCCTGCAACTGTCCAGCGAAGTCAGCGAACTGAGCAACACCGGCGCCTTCACCCTGACGGGCGCCAGCTCCACCCAGGGCCTGACCATTCCCGCGTTGACGGTGCGCCGCACCCAGACCACGGTGGAATTGCCCTCGGGCGGCAGCTTCGCGGTGGCCGGCCTGATGCAGCACAACACCAAGCAGGTGATCGACGGTTTCCCCGGCGTGAAGGACCTGCCGGTGCTGGGTGCGCTGTTTCGCAGCCGCGACTTTGCCGATGACCAGACCGAACTGGTGGTGCTGATCAGCGCCTATCTGGTCGAACCCAGTGCGGAAAGCGCCTTTGTGTCGCCCACCGACGGCTTTGTCGCCCCGTCCGATCCCGAAACCCTTCTGCTGGGCAAACTGAACGCGACCTACAAGAAGAAAGACGCCAAGCCTTTGGTCCCTGTGGCCTCGGCCCCTGTCGGCTTTGTTGTGCGCTAGGAGAGGCTGCCATGAACATCACCCACCTGCTGCGTGCCGCCGCCCTGATGTCGATCCTGGTTGCCGGCAGCTGTTCGACTGCCCGCGACGACGGCAACTTCATGAGCGAGGATGGCGCCGCAAATCACCCCATCGCGGTGGAGCCCACTTACCAGGAACTGAAAGTCCAGTTCGCCGGTGGGCCCGCCGGCATGACGCCCGACGATGGGATGAAGTTCGATGCCTTCCTGGCCGACTACCGCGCCCACGGCAATGGCAGCCTGGGCATCAGCGTGCCCAATGGCGCG
>CANCMM010000108.1:0-6258 GCA_947379335.1 Alphaproteobacteria bacterium
GCATTCATACAGAGCGCCAGCGCGCCGGCTCCAGCGATCCGATTCCCGTGGTGGCCCGCGACCTGGCGGCGGATGCGCGGCTTTTGTGCTTTGACGAATTCCAGGTCACCGATGTGGCCGACGCCATGATCCTGGGCCGGCTGTTCGACCGGCTGTTCGCCGAAGGCGTCACCATCGTCGCCACCTCCAACACCCCGCCCGACCGTCTTTATGAAGGCGGGCTGAACCGCCAGCTCTTTTTGCCTTTCATTGCCGAGATCAAGCAGCGGCTGGAGGTGGTGGAGCTGAACGGCCCCACCGATTACCGGCTGCAGCGCATTTCCGGCATTACGGTCTATATGACGCCGCTGGGGCGAGAGGCCGACGGCGCGATGGATGCGGCCTGGATGAGGCTGACCGACACAAAGCGCGGCAAGCCCACGAGTTTGCCGGTTCTGGGCCGCAAGGTGCCGGTGCCGCAGGCCGCCCATCATGTGGCGCGGTTCGATTTCCAGGGCCTGTGCGCCCAGCCTTTGGCGGCGGCGGACTTCCTGGCCGTGGCGCAGGAATTTCACACCCTGCTGCTGGATCATATTCCTGAACTGTCGCCGGAGAACCGCAACGAGGCGCGACGCTTCATCCTGCTGATCGACACTTTGTATGATGAGGGCGTGAAGCTGGTTTGCTCCGCCGCCGCCCCGCCCGATTTTCTGTATCCCAAGGGCGATGGCGCCGAAGCCTTCCGCCGCACCGCCTCGCGCCTTGCAGAGATGCAGAGCGAGGATTATCTCAAGCGCGGTCACGGTATTCACGGGCTGTCGCAATGACAAATGTCTACTGGGCGTGCGCCTTTGTTCTGGTCTGCATCGGCTTTTATCGTTTCGGCCTGCCCTGGCTGAAGCGCTTCGACCAGGCCAATGTTGCGCGCATCGCCCAGCAGGACCGCGACAAAGCCGATGGCAACGCCCATATCCGCCATGCCCTGGACGTTGCCAATGAGCAGGTCGAGGAAATTCAGGAAATCAAGGT
The DNA here is from genome assembly GCA_947379335.1 of Alphaproteobacteria bacterium. Classification (GTDB taxonomy): domain Bacteria; phylum Pseudomonadota; class Alphaproteobacteria; order Micropepsales; family Micropepsaceae; genus Rhizomicrobium. The sequence goes on from CANCMM010000108.1 coordinate 1,009, forward strand.
CGGCGCCGCGACCCACTATCTGTTCGAGGCCCAGATCTTCGCCAGCCGCGACGAGGCCGAGGAAATGCGCGCAACCCGTGTGGGCACGGTGGCGCGGCGCTTTTATGAGGATCTGCCCGCCGCTCTTGCCGGTGCAGCAGAACGCGGCCGCATGTCGGCGCGCGAACGCGCTTCACAGCGCTGGAAGAAGACGGTTCACTAGTCCGGGAACGGCGTGCCATCCTTGTGCACGAACCGGCCGTCGGCGTTAGAACTCATCATGTCGATGTCAGAGCACGTGGTTAGGTCGTCGGGCTGACGCGATCCTACTTCGAGATAAATCGCGGCGACGCCCGATCGGTTGACCAGGTGATGGCCGTTGCCGGAGTTTTTCGGAAAAGCGGCACAATCGCCGGCGCGTAGAATCGTCTCACCGCCATCTTCAACCAACATCAGTTCGCCCTGGAGTACATAGACGAATTCGTCTTCATGCGAATGCCAGTGGCGCTGGCTCGACCAACCGCCTGGCGGCAAGTGCATTAGATTTACGCCAAAATCTGTGAGCCCGCCGGCACTGCCCAGCCGTTGCCGCACGCGCTCGGCACAGGGGGCATCGAAAGGCGGCGGGTAGCCTGAACCTCGGCGTCCCGGCAGGGCGGCAATGTCGATCTTGGGCATGGAAACAATCCCCGTTTCTTAAGCTGCTTCGCCTTTCATCAGCCGCGGCAGCTTGCCGATATCGCCGCCGGCATGGCGCATGAAAAAGCGCCGCGCGGGGCCGATGGAATCAACAATACCCAAGCCCAGATCGCGTAAATGGCGCAGCGGCGCGATGTCGTTCGAGAACAACCGGTTCAGCGCATCGGTGGAGGCCGCCAGCGCAAATGAGTCGAACCGACGCCAGCGCTCATAGCGCTTCAGCGTATCCAGCGCGCCGATATCGCGGCCCAGCCGCGCCGCGTCCAGCAGCACTTCGGCCAGGGCGGCAGCATCCTTCAGGCCAAGATTCAGACCCTGCCCAGCGATGGGGTGAATGCCGTGGGCGCAATCACCGGCCAGGGCAAAGCGCGCTCCGACAAAATCGCGCGCCAGGTGGAACGACAACGGATAGGACCAACGTGGTCCCGCCGATTTTGTCTGCCCCAGATGCGAACCAAAGCGTCGCGACAGTTCGGCGTTGAAGCCTTCCTCGTCCAGCGCCAGCAAGCCCGGCACCTTCTTTTTGTCTTCCGTCCACACCAGTGAAGAACGATTGCCCGTCATGGGCAAAATCGCGAACGGACCCGAGGGCAGGAAATGCTCATAGGCCACGCCATTGTGCGGCTTCTCGTGCTCCACCGTCGCGACGATGCCGGTCTGGGGATAGGACCATCCGATCACCTGCACGCACATTTGGCCGCGCAGCGGCGACTCGCGGCCATCGGCGGCGATCACCAGCGCGGCGGAAATTTCCTCGCCATTCGCCAACCGCGCCACCGCGCGGCCTGCCTCTACCGTCAGCGACTTGACCGTGGCCGGCGCCAGCAATTCCAGGTTGGTCTGCCGCGCCACCGCTTCGTGCAAAGCGATACGGATATGGCGGTTCTCCGCGATATGGCCCAGCGCGTCGGCCCCCACTTCCTGGGCGTCGAAATGAAGCGAAAAGGGCGAAGCGGGTTTGCCGGCCTGGCCGTCGGTGACCAGGATTTCCCGGATGGGCTGGGCATGGGGCGCAAGCGCTTCCCAGACCCCCAGCGCCGTCAGCATCCGCACACTGGCATAGGCCAGGGCCGAGACCCGGCCATCGAACTTGGGGTCCAGTGCCGCGGCGGGGGGCGCGGCATCGACCACCAGCACCTTCAGACCGCCCTGGGCCAAGGCCAAACCCAGCGGCAGGCCTACCAGGCCCCCGCCACTGATCAAAATATCGGCCTGCTTCACTGCCCACATCCTATGCACATAATTTATGCAAAAACTGACTTTTGCGTAATAAACAGGCAAAATACCCTGCCTGTTTTTGAGTCAATGTGACTCGTTTTTTGGCCGAAAACCCTTTTTTCCCAATGCCTTGGCCTTTCGCCAAGAAGTTGGCCCGCTTCTTGATAATTCGTTAAAGCCGGGCTCTTCGTCCGGCGCTGGCAATAACACGGAAGGACGGCAGATGAAGCTTATTACGGCGATCATCAAACCCTTCAAGCTCGATGAAGTGCGCGAGTCTCTCTCGGCGCTCGGCGTTCAGGGCATGACGGTGACTGAGGTCAAAGGTTACGGGCGGCAAAAGGGGCATACGGAAATCTATCGCGGCGCGGAATACGCCGTGAGCTTCCTTCCCAAGCTCAAAATCGAAGTGGCGGTGAAGAGCGAATTGCTCGGCGCGGTGGTCGATGCGATCACCTCGAAGGCAAAGACCGGCCAGATCGGCGACGGAAAGATTTTCGTCACGCCGCTCGAGCAGGTCGTGCGTATCCGCACCGGCGAAACGGATGGCGACGCGCTGTAGGCCCGCAAGGCTCCAGCCGTCCACAAAGGGGACTGAAAAATGAGAATTGAAACTTTGAAGAAAGCGGGTCTTGCGACGCTTGCCAGTGTCGGCATGCTTGCGCTGACCGCTGGCGCCGCGTTTGCGGCGGATGCTCCCAAGGATCCGCTGAATCCCGGTGATACCGCCTGGATGATCACTTCCTCGGCGCTGGTGCTGATGATGACCATCCCGGGCCTGGGCCTGTTCTATGGCGGCATGGTCCGCAAGAAGAACGTGCTGGCCACTCTGGCGCAGAGCTTCGGCGCCACCGCGCTGATCACCGTCCTGTGGATGGTTATCGGTTACTCCATCGCCTTCACGCCCAATCCCGACGCGGGCATGAACAACTGGATCGGCGGCTTCAGCTACCTGTTCCTGGCCCCGATGAAGCTGACCTCCGTGTCCAGCCTCGCCGGTACCATCCCGGAATCGGTCTACATGTTCTTCCAGATGACCTTCGCGATCATCACCCCGGCGCTCATCGCGGGCGCCTTGGCCGATCGCATGAAGTTCAGCGCCTTCCTGTGGTTCATGGCCCTGTGGCTGCTGCTGGTCTATTGCCCCATCGCCCATTGGGTCTGGGGCGGCGGCTGGCTGGGCGCTGCGGGCGCGATGGACTATGCCGGCGGCTCGGTGGTGCACTTGAACGCGGGTACCGCGGCTCTGGTGACCTGCCTGGTTCTTGGCAAGCGCATCGGCCTGGGCAGCGAGAACATGTCGCCGCACAACCTGGTGCTGTCGGTCATCGGCGCTTCGCTGCTGTGGGTTGGCTGGTTCGGCTTCAACGCCGGCTCGGCCGTCACCGCCGGCTACAACGCTGGTATGGCTGCCGCCGCGACGCAAATCGCGACTGCCGCTGCCGCGCTGGGCTGGATGGTTGCCGAATGGATCGTCGCCAAGAAGCCTTCCGTGCTTGGCATGATCTCGGGCGCCGTCGCCGGTCTTGTGGCGATCACCCCGGCTTCGGGCTTTGTCGATCCGGTGGGCGCGCTCATCATCGGCATCTCGGCCGGCGTGGTCTGCTACATCTCGGCCGTCTGGGTTAAGAAGATGTTCGGTTACGACGACAGCCTCGACGCCTGGGGCGTGCACGGTGTTGGCGGCGCGCTCGGCGCCATCATGACCGGCATGTTCGCCAAGGGTGCGATCAACTCGGTCTACCCGAAGGGCGGCTGGCTGACGGACGGCAACTTCGACCAGATGATTGCGCAGTTCAAGGATGTGGGAGCGGTGTTCGTCTATTGCGCCATCGTCACCTTCATCATCCTGAAGGTGATCGACCTGGTCATCGGCCTGCGCGTCTCGCCGGAAGTTGAAGTCGAAGGTCTCGACATCAACCTGCATGGCGAAACCGTCCACAACTAGTAGCGTCGCGTTTCTCCCCAAGACTGGGGCGCCCCTTACGGGGCGCCCCAATTTTTTTCTGGTCGCGCTCGCTCACGCGAGCGCTCCGGGCGCCCTCCTCATCGAAGGCGCCCTTTTGCTTTGTGGGCCGGCGCTTTATGGTCTCGCGCCATGTCTGATCCCACCCGTCTTGCCGCCCTGCCTGAAGGTCCCTTTGCGCGTCTCGCGGCGCTGCTGAAGGATATCCCGCCCGGCAAAGAGCCGATCAGCCTGGCGTTGGGCGATCCGTCCGGCGCGGTGCCCGAATTTGTCAAAGAAGCGCTGGCCCGCGAAGCCGCAAGGTTCGGCAATTATCCGCAGATCGCCGGAACGCAGGAATGGCGTGAAGCGGCCGCGGCCTGGGTCGCCACCCGTTTCGGCCTGCCATCCGACCGCATCGCTGCGGACCGGCATGTCCTGCCGCTCAACGGCACCCGCGACGGGCTGTTCAGCGTGCTGTTTCCGTTTGTGCCGGAAGCGAAAGCGGGGCAGCGGCCGATCGTGGCGATGCCCAATCCCTTCTACCAGGTCTATGCCGCCGCAGCGTTGGCCTGCGGAGCCGAGCCGCTCTATGTCCCCGCGCTGGCCGAAAATGGCTTCCTGCCCGATTACGCCGCGCTGCCGGATGACGTGCTGGCGCGCATCGCAGCCGTCTATGTCTGCTCGCCGTCCAATCCCGAAGGGGCGGTGGCGACGCAACCCTATTGGGACCGGCTGTTCGAACTGGCCGAGCGCCACGACTTCATCGTGCTGGCCGACGAATGCTATGCAGACATCTGGTTTGACGCTCAGCCGATCTCTGCCCTGACGGCGCGCTTCGCCCAGTCGAACGGCTTTTCGCGCCTGCTGAGCTTCCACTCCCTGTCCAAGCGCTCCGGCCTGCCGGGCCTGCGCAGCGGCATGGTGGCGGGCTGCGCCAACCTGATCGCCGCGTTCCGCGCCTTCCGCAACGTCGCCGGCCCGCAGGTGCCGACTCCGATTCTGGCCGCCAGCGCCGCCTGCTGGCGCGATGACGCGCATGTCATAGCGGGCCGCGCCGCCTATGCCGAAAAGATGGCGGCGGCGATGCGCATTTTGGGCGATCGCATGAAGCGGCCGGGGGGCGGATTCTTCCTCTGGCTTGAGGTCGGCAATGGCGAGGAATTTGCCCTTAAGGCGTGGCGCGATCAGGGTGTCCGCCTGCTGCCCGGCGCCACGATGGGCCGGGAAATTTCGCCCGGAAAAACCCAGTCAAACCCTGGCTTTTCCTATGTCCGGGTGGCGCTTGTTAACGACTTATCAACCATTATTACCTCACTCGAAAGAGTGAGAGAAATTCTCTAGTGCAAGGGCCGATGCCAAACACAGGCCGGCCTCCCCCTTCTTGCGAAGCAAGGCAAGGGGGAGAT
>CANCMM010000109.1:0-6236 GCA_947379335.1 Alphaproteobacteria bacterium
AGTCTGGCAACAGGCGCGCATTGAATGGTGGGTCCGCCGGGGTTAGGCGCGCTTTCGAAAAACAAAAATGCCCCAGGCTTCGCAGCCCGGGGCTTTTTGTTTGTGCCGTGATTACTTGCGCGGCAGGTCGTAGCGGTCCGCATTCATCACCTTGGTCCATGCCGCGACGAAGTCCTTCACGAACTTCTCTTTCGAGTCGGACTGGGCATAGACCTCGGCCAAAGCGCGCAACTGCGAGTGTGAGCCGAAGATCAGGTCCACGCGGGTCGCAGTCCACTTCTTTGACCTGGTCTTGCGATCAAAGCCGTCGAAGCTGTTCTCGCCGGTCGGGGCCCACATTGTGTCCATGCTGAGCAGGTTGACGAAAAAGTCATTGCTCAACACGCCCACCTTTTCGGTCAGGACGCCGTCCTTCGAGACGCCGGCGCCCAGAACGCGCAGCCCGCCCACCAGCACCGTCATTTCCGGCGCCGTGAGGGTCAGCAGCTGCGCCCGGTCCACCAGCGCTTCCTCCGGCGCCATCAACTGCGGCGTAGCTGTGCGATAGTTGCGGAAGCCATCGGACAAAGGCTCCAGCGGCGCAAAAGATTCCGCATCGGTCTGTTCCGTCGTCGCGTCGCCACGGCCGGAAGCAAAAGGTACCGTCACGATTATGCCGGCATCCTTCGCGGCCTTCTCGACACCGACATTGCCCGCCAGCACGATCACGTCGGCCAGCGAAACCTTGCCGGACTCCTTCTGGATGGATTCCAGCTTGGTCAGCACCTTGGACAGCTGCGCCGGCTGGTTCACTTCCCAGTCTCTTTGCGGGGCCAGGCGAATGCGCGCGCCATTGGCGCCGCCGCGCTTGTCCGAACCGCGGAAAGTGGACGCCAAAGCCCAGGCGGTCGAAACCAGTTCGGACACCGACAATCCGCTGGCGGCGATCTTGTCCTTCAGCGCCTGGATGTCGGCATCTGTCAACATCGTGCCGGCCGGGACGGGGTCCTGCCAGATCAGGGTTTCCTTCGGCACCAACGGGCCGAGATAGCGCTGGATCGGGCCCATGTCGCGATGGGTGAGCTTGAACCAGGCCCGCGCAAAGGCTTCCGCGAACTGGTCGGGGTTTTCCAGGAAGCGGCGCGAGATTTTCTCGTAGGCCGGGTCGACCCGCAGCGCCAAGTCGCTGGTCAGCATGGTGGGCACCCGTTTTTTCGACGGATCATGCGCGTCCGGAATGTCGGCAACCGCGCCCTTGGCCTGCCACTGATGCGCCCCGCCTGGGCTCTTGGTCAGTTCCCATTCGAACTTGAACAGGTTCTCGAAGAAGTGGTTCGACCATTTGGTCGGGGTTTGCGACCAGGTCACTTCCAGACCGCTGGTGATCGCGTCGGCGCCCGAACCCGAAGCATGGCGGCTGCGCCAGCCCAGGCCCTGGTCCTCGATCACCGCGCCTTCCGGTTCGGCACCCACGAAAGACGGATCGCCTGCGCCATGTGTCTTGCCGAAGGTATGGCCGCCGGCGATCAGCGCCACGGTTTCTTCGTCGTCCATCGCCATGCGGGCGAAGGTGTCGCGAATGTCGCGCGCACTGGCGAGCGGATCGGGCTTGCCGCCCGGGCCTTCCGGATTGACGTAGATCAGGCCCATCTGCACCGCGCCCAGAGGATTCTGCAGCTGGCGCTCGCCGCTGTAGCGCTCGTCGCCCAGCCACGAACCTTCGGGACCCCAATAGAGTTCTTCGGGCTCCCACTGGTCGGCGCGGCCGCCGGCGAAGCCGAATGTCTTGAAGCCCATGGATTCCAGCGCGACATTGCCCACCAGCACGAACAGGTCGGCCCAGGAAATCTTGTTGCCGTATTTCTGCTTGATCGGCCACAGCAACCGGCGCGCCTTGTCCAGGTTGGCATTGTCCGGCCAGCTGTTCAGCGGCGCAAAACGCTGCTGGCCGCCGCCTGCGCCGCCGCGCCCATCCGCCACGCGATAGGTGCCGGCGCTGTGCCAGGCCAAACGAATAAACAGGCCGCCATAATGGCCGAAGTCCGCCGGCCACCAGGGCTGGCTGTCGGTCATCAGCTTGTGCAGGTCGCCGATCAGCGCATTGAGGTCGAGGCTCTTGAATGCCGCGGCATAGTCGAAGCCCGCATCCATCGGATTGGCGCGCGGGGAGTGCTGATCCAAAGCCTTCAGATCCAGCGTCTGGGGCCACCAATCCTTGTTGGAATGGCCGTGTGCGCCGTGCATCACGGGGCATTTGCCGGACGGTGCCTGGTTGTTCTCGCTCATAGAGGGCTCTCCTTGAATTTGGAATTATTCTAAATAGCCAAATGGGGCGGATCAAGTCAGTTTAGAATTATTCTTAACTGTGACGCAAAGCCGCTATCCGCAAAACCGCCTTGAGCGTTGGGCCCCGGGGCGCAATAGTCCCGCGCGTTCGCCGTGCTCAGGGAAATATTATGTCCAAATTCGACAAATCGAAGCTGCCCAGCCGCCATGTCACCGAGGGACCGGAGCGCGCGCCGCACCGCTCCTACTATTACGCCATGGGCCTGACGGAAGCGGAGATTCATCAGCCTTTCGTCGGCGTGGCCAGCTGTTGGAACGAGGCGGCGCCCTGCAACATTGCCCTGATGCGCCAGGCCCAGTCCGCCAAGAAGGGCGTGAAGTCCGGCGGCGGCACGCCGCGCGAATTCTGCACCATCACCGTCACCGACGGCATCGCCATGGGCCATGAAGGCATGCGTTCCTCGCTGGTGTCGCGCGAAGTGATCGCGGACTCGGTCGAGCTGACCATGCGCGGCCATTGCTATGACGCGTTGGTCGGGCTGGCCGGCTGCGACAAGTCGTTGCCGGGCATGATGATGGCGATGCTGCGCCTGAACGTGCCCGGCGTGTTCCTTTATGGCGGCTCGATCATGCCGGGCCGCTTCCATGACCAGGACGTCACTGTCGTGGACGTGTTCGAAGGCGTGGGCAAATTCTCCGCCGGAAAAATCCCCGAGACCGAACTGGTCGAACTGGAAAAGGTCGCCTGTCCTGGCGCCGGCGCCTGCGGCGGCCAGTTCACCGCCAACACCATGGCCTGCGTGGCCGAGGCCATCGGCCTGGCGCTGCCGTATTCGTCCGGCCCGCCTGCCGAGATCCTGTCGCGCGATGACTTTGCGCTGAAGGCCGGCGAAGCGGTGATGGACCTGCTGGCGAAAAACCTGCGGCCGCGCGATATCTGCACCCGCAAGGCGTTCGAGAATGCCGCCATGGTGGTGGCCGCCACCGGTGGTTCGACCAATGCGGGCCTGCACCTGCCGGCCATGGCGAACGAGGCGGGCATCAAGTTCGACCTGTTCGACGTGGCGGAAATCTTCAAGAAGACGCCGTATCTGGCCTCGCTCAAGCCGGGCGGCAAGTATGTCGCCAAGGACATGTGGGAAGCCGGCGGGGTGCCGATGCTGATGCGCATCCTGCTGGATGCGGGCCTTTTGCATGGTGACTGCATGACCGTCACCAGCAAGACGGTGGCGGAGAACCTCAAAGACGTGAAGTTCAATCCCGACCAGAAGGTGATGGTCGAGGTCAAGAACGCGCTCGCTCCCACCGGCGGTGTGGTCGGTTTGAAGGGCTCGCTGGCGCCCGAAGGCGCCATCGTCAAGATCGCGGGCCTCAAGCACGTCAAGCATCGCGGCCCGGCGCGGGTGTTCGATTGCGAGGAAGATTGCTTTGCGGCGGTGGAAAACCGCCAATACAGCGAAGGCGATGTGCTGGTGATCCGCTGGGAAGGTCCCAAGGGCGGTCCTGGCATGCGCGAGATGCTGTCGACCACCGCGGCGCTGTACGGGCAGGGCGTCGAGAATATCGCGCTTGTCACCGACGGACGCTTTTCGGGCGCGACGCGTGGATTGTGCGTCGGCCATGTCGGTCCCGAAGCCGCCGACATGGGCCCCATCGGCCTGATCCAGGATGGCGACATCATCGTGATCGACGCCGAGATGGGCACCATGGACGTGGAGCTGTCGGAGGCCGAATTGGCGGAGCGCAAGAAGGCGTTCAAGCCCAAGCCGGCCGGCTTCAAGACCGGCGCGCTGGCGCGCTATGCTAAGAATGTCGGCCCGGCGCGTGACGGCGCGCTGACCACGCCCGGCGCTGACCAGGAAGTGCGCTGCTACGCCGACATCTGATCTTTCGCGACCAGCTTTTCGATCCGCCGGTCGGGCATCAGCCACATCACCGCCACCGCGGCGTAGCAGAGCAATGCCGCCCAAGGCGCGACAAAGCTGAGCCCGATCCCCGTTGCGTAAATGACCGGCGAGATTGTGCCCTTGGAGTCGCGTCCGACATAGGCCTTCATGGGAGACGCCGTGCCCTGCACGCGGATGATCACGGACTGCAGCAGCCGCCAGGCCAGCGCCGGCATGAACAGCGATACGCCATAAACGGCGATGGGCACGCTTGCGAAGGAATGCTCGCCCATCCAGCCAGTGGCGAAGGGCACCAGCGACAACCAGAACAGCAGGTTGAAGTTGGCCCACATGATCGGCCCGCTCACCGTACCGACCAGGTGGAAGTAATGGTGATGGTTGTTCCAGTAGATCGCCACATAGATGAAGCTGAGGGCATAGGCCAGGAACACCGGCCAGGCATGGTGCAGGGCCTCGAAGCTGGCGCCTTCGGGCACCTTCAGCTCCAGCACCATGATGGTGATGATGACGGCGATCACGCCATCGGTCATGGCGAGCAGGCGGTCGTTTTCCATGGCGATTCCCTTCAGACGCGCCACGTTAGCAAGTGAGGCGGTTGCCGTCAGGTCTTGCGGGCGTCGTGCGCAGCCTTGAGAACCCGCAGGGCGTTGCCGCCCCAGAAACCGGCCAGCTGCGCCTCGGTATAGCCCAGCTTCACCAGTCGTTCGGTGATCTTGGGCAAGGCGGCGGCATCCTCGAAGCCGATGACGCCGCCGCCGCCGTCCCAGTCGGCGCCGACGCCGACATGCTCGGGACCCACCAGGTCGAGCGCATGGGTGACATGGCTCATGAAGGTCTCGAAGGTGGCGCGCGGCACCGGATATTTGGCGTTGATCGCCTTCATGCCGGTGGCCACTTCGCGCACCGCCGCAGCAGCCTGGGCTGGGGTCATGCCGGAAAGGTTTTCCAGCTTCTGATACAGCGCGCCGCGCGCCTTGTCGCGTTCCGGATCGCGGGGCGCATCGATCAGATAGGCGTTGTAGCTGTTGATCTGGATGGTGCCGCCCGCCGCCGCCAGCCGCTTGATGCGGGCATCGTCGATGTTGCGGGGATGGTTGAATACCGCGCGGCAGCCCGAATGGGACAGGATGATGGGCGAGCGGGCCATGTCCATCATCTGGTCGAACACGGTATCGGCGCTGTGGCTGGCATCCATCACCATGCCCAGATCCATCGCCAGCGCCGCCAGCTCGCGGCCCTTGGGCGACAAGCCGTTCCATTGCGGCTTGTCGGTGGCGGAATCGCCGAACTGGTTGTTCTTGAAATGGATGAAACCCACCATCCGCACGCCCAGCTTGTAGAAGCTGCGCAGCAGGGTGACGTCATCGCCGAGCGGATAACTGTTCTCGATGCTCTGGTACACGATGCGCTTGCCCGACGCGGCGATGCGGGCGGCGTCTTCGGCGACGAAGGCCAGTTCGAACTGTTTGGGATGTGCCGCCGCCAGCTCGCGGATTTCCGCCGCGCGGAGCAGCGCGGCATCGCGCGCCGCCATCATGCCTTCCGGGGTCAGCGGGCCTTGCGGCGTGAAGATGGCGAAGAAGCCGCCATCCAGCCCGCCCTCCACCATGCGCGGATAGTCCACCTGGGTGAAATCATCGGGCTGGGTGTGACGCTTGAGAATGTCCCAGCCGGGCCGCGCCAGGCTGGCCGGCGTGTCGAGATGGGTGTCCAGGCAGATCAGCCGCTGGTGGAGGGCGGCCGTGGCGCTTGGCTTTGCCAGCGCCGGCACAGCGGCCAGCGCCAGCCCATTAACCATGACCGTCCGTCGTGAAATCGCCATGCCCGCCCCGAAACTGCAAAATCTGCATGAAAATCTAGGGGATGGTGCCATGGGAGCACCAGCGCCGCCTTGCCCCAAACCGGCCTGCTGGTAAATTAAATCTGCGTTTTGGCGGTGCAGGCGAAGGATGATGCGCAAAATTGCGTTGGCGTTGGGCGTGTTGCTGACTTTGTCGGCAGCCGCGCCTCTGGCAGCCGACAGCGCCAAATCCCGGGCCAACACCCAGTTGGCCCTGTTCCAGG
>CANCMM010000110.1:0-6221 GCA_947379335.1 Alphaproteobacteria bacterium
TATGCCGGCCGCCTGTTCGCCGGCGTCGAAGTCATCAATGAGGCGATCCACGAAACCGCCGACGGCAAGCGGCTGTGGGTACTGCATGGCGACCGTTTCGATGGGGTGATCTCCTGCGCCAAGTGGCTGGCCCATGCCGGCGACTGGGCCTAGGGCTGGGCGCTGCGCTTGAACGACCTGCTGTTCCGCGTACGCAAGCGCATGGGCCTGCCCTACTGGTCGCTGTCGGCCTTCCTCAAGCACAAGGTCAAGAACGCGGTGGAGTACATCTCCCGCTTCGAGGAGATCGTGGCGAGCCAAGCCAGATTGCGCGGCGTGGACGGGGTGGTGTGCGGCCATATCCACCACGCCGAAATCCGCGAGATCGGCGGCATCATCTATCACAACGACGGAGACTGGGTTGAAAGCTGCAGCGCCCTTGTCGAAGATGCCCATGGGCATATGGAGATTCTTCGCTGGGCAGATCCTTCACAGAGACGCGCCGCAAGAAGCCCGGCTCCGCTTGCCGCCCCTCACGGCAGGGTCAAGGGCGCGGCTGTACCCGCGTAGGTCAGAACGCCTGCAGCCGGGACCGATTCCCGGCGTGGCGGCACGTTTGAAGATCCTCATCGTCACCGATGCCTGGTCACCGCAGGTGAACGGCGTGGTGCGCACGCTCGAGATTTTGGGCAAGGACCTCGCCGCATTGGGCCACACCGTGCGCACCATCACGCCTTTGGGGCGGCGCACCTTTCCCATGCCGACCTATCCGGAAATCCGCCTGGCCTTTTTCCAGCGCGCGGCGATGACGTGCGAGATCCGCGAATTCGCCCCCGATGCGGTGCACATCGCCACCGAAGGCAGTTTGGGCCTGACGGCGCGGCGCATCTGCCTCAAACACGGCATCGCCTTCACCACCGCCTTCCACACCCGCTTTGCCGAATATGTCCATGCGCGCTTTCGCTTGGTGCCCGAACGCGTGATCTGGCGCTGGCTGCGCTGGTTCCACCATCCCGCCACCGCGGTGATGGTGGCGACCCAGACGCTCAAGCGTGAGCTGGCCGGCCACGGCTTCACGCATTTGCGCATCTGGTCGCGCGGCGTGGATATCGAAAAATTCCATCCCATCGCCGATGCGCGCCATCCCTTCGAGGGGCCGGTGTGGATCACTGTCGGCCGGGTCGCGGTGGAGAAGAACATCGAGGCGTTCCTGGCCCTCGACATTCCCGGCACCAAGGTGGTGGTGGGCGATGGCCCGGCCAAGAACGCGCTGTCGCGCAAATACCCCAAGGCCCAGTTCCTGGGTGCCCTGACCGGCGAAGCCCTGACGCGGGCCTATGCCGGCAGCGACGTCTTCGTCTTTCCCAGCCGCACCGACACCTTCGGCCTGGTGACACTGGAGGCCCTGGCCTGCGGGCTGACCGTGGCGGCCTATCCGGTGGAAGGCCCCCGCGACGTGGTGGGGCCGGACGTGCCGGGCGGCAGCGATGTGGCGGTACTGGACGAGGACTTGGCCACAGCCTGCCTGGGCGCCCTGGCGCTGGCGCGCAGTCCCCGCCCCTTAACCCCCCGGGCCTTTGCCGAAAGCCATTCCTGGCGGTCCTGTACCCTCCAGTTCCTGGGCAATATCGCGGTCGAGCCGGACCTCGACTAACCCGTTCTCCGCAAGGGCTTATCGGCAGCCCTGAGACAGGCTAGAACGGGCACGAAAGCCCAGGTTCCCGCGCCATATGCCCCCGTCCCAACGCCTTACGGCCCGCGAATATGCGTTCCTTGGCTTGGGGCTGTTGTTCTGGGCCGGGTTCGTCATCCTGCTGGGCAAGGACACCAGCTGGGACTTCCGCAATTACCACTGGTACGCGCCCTATGCGCTGCTGAACCACCGCATGGGGATGGACGTGGCGGTGGCCCACCAGGCCAGCTACTACAACCCCTATCTCGATCTGCCCTTCTACTGGCTGGCGACCCATACCCGCGCCTGGATCGTGCTGGGCGTGCTGGGCGCGGCGCAGGGCGCCAACATGGTGCCGCTCTACCTGATCGCGCGCGCCTCGCTGCGGGTGAAGGCCAGCGCGTCCGACATCAAGATCATGGCCGGCGCCCTGTCACTGCTGGGCATGGTGGGCGCGCTGACGCTGACCGAGTTCGGCACCACCTATTACGACAATGTGATGAGCGTATTCCTCCTGACGGGACTGGCGATCCTTGTGCTCAAGCGCGATGTGCTGCGCGAAGGCCCGTTGGGCAAGGCGGCGCTGATCGCGGGGGTTGCCGGTCTTTGCACCGGCATGGCGATGGGCCTGAAACTGCCGGAGATGCCGTTCTGTATCGGCTTTGCCGCCGCCCTGGTGGCGCTGGGCGGAAGCTGGAAACATCAAGTCGTGCGTCTGATTGCGGGCGGCATCGCCGGCGTGATCGGTTTTGCGATCTTCAGCGGGCCGTGGATGCTTTACATGTACCATCTCACCGGCAATCCGCTGTTTCCCTATTTCAACGAATACTGGAAATCGCCGCTGGCGCTGGCGGCGCCTTACCGCGACCTGCGTTTTGTGCCCGCCTTCCGGCCCTGGTGGCAGCAGCTTTTCTTCCCCGTGCTGTTCACCATCGACTGGCATGTCGCCGACGATCTGGGCTTCCAGGACATCCGGGTCATGCTGGCTTATCTCCTGGTGATCGCGGCGGGCGCGATGTGGCTGCTGCGGCGCCAGAGCCGCGATACTTTGCTGGAAAGCCGCACCTCGCTGATCCTGATCGCCTTCTTTGCCGCCAGCTATTTCGCCTGGCTGAAATTCTTCGCCATCTACCGCTACATCATCATCTACGAGATGATGGCGCCGCTGCTGATCATTGCGGCGGTGGGCCTGTTGCCGATGTCCCGGCGCAGTCGCTACCTGGCGCTGGGAGCCTTGTGCGCCGCCTGTCTTCTCACCGCCCGCAGCGATTTCCTGGAACGGGCGCCGATCGAGGAGCCTTATGTGGACGCGGCCCTGCCGCCCATTCCCCATCCTGACAAGACAATCGTGGTGATGACGGGCGATGCGCCGATGGGCTTCATCGCCACCACCCTGCCGCCCCAGATCCCGGTGCTGCGGATCGACGGCTGGATGGTGCAGCCGCGCGACGGCACCAAAATGACCAGGGACATGATGCGCCGGGTGGCGGCGCATATGGCGGGCGGCGGCGACATCTACCTGATCGCTGAGGCTGCCGACATGACCCGCGCCCGGGGCGCCCTGGCTGATTACCGCCTGGCGATCCGCTGGCCCGAATGCCAGCAATTCGATACAAACCTGATCGGCACTTATCAGTGGTGCCCGCTCGCGAGGAAGTCGTGAAGATTGCAGTCCTGGTGCCCTGCTACAATGAGGAAGCCGCCATCGCCACGGTGGTGACGGACTTCCGCGCCGCCCTGCCCGGCGCCGTCATCTATGTTTATGACAACAATTCCAGGGACCAGACCTCGGCCCGCGCCGCCGAGGCGGGCGGGGTGGTCCGCAATGAATCGCGCCAGGGCAAGGGCAATGTGGTGCGCCGCATGTTCGCCGACATCGAGGCCGACATCTATGTGCTGGTGGACGGCGACGACACCTATGATGCGGGCGCCGCATCCCGCATGATTTCCCAGATGATCGGCGAGGGCGCCGATCTTCTGACCGCCCGGCGCATCCATACCGACGCCGCCGCCTATCGCCCCGGCCATGTCCTGGGCAACCGGCTGCTGACGGGCCTGACCTCGCTGCTGTTCAATGTGCACCTGTCGGACATGCTGAGCGGCTACCGGGTTTTCTCGCGGCGCTTTGTCAAAAGCTTTCCTTTCACCGCCGAGGGCTTCGCCATCGAAACCGAGCTGACCGTCCATGCCGTGCGGCTGATGATGCCTATGTCGGAAATGGACACACGCTACAAGGAGCGCCCGGTGGGCTCGGTGAGCAAGCTGAACACCTATCGCGACGGCTTCCGCATCCTGGGGACCATCGGCTATCTGGTGCGCGAGGAGCGCCCGCTGGTGTTCTTCGCCACCATCGCCTTTTTGTTCGCCGCCATGGCGGCGATCATCGGCGCGCCCGTGGTGTCCGACTATCTCCTTACCGGGCTGGTGCCGCGCCTTCCCACCGCGGTGCTGGCCACCGGCCTGATGGTGATCGCCTTCCTGTCGCTGACTTGCGGCTTGATCCTGGACACGGTGACGCGTGGCCGCTGGGAGGCCAAGCGCATGGCCTATCTCGCCATTCCCGGCCCCGCCGATCTGTCGTGAAAAGACTGGTCTCGGCCCTTTCGCGCCATGCCTTTGTGCGTTTCGCCATCATCGGCGGGCTGGGCTATTTCGTCGCCGCCGGGATTCTGGCCTTTTGCAGCGATGTGCTGAAGCTGGACTTCGCCGCCGCCAATGCCTTTTCCATTTTCCTGTCCATGTGTTTCACCTGGCTGGGCAACCGCTATTTCACCTTCCGGGAGCGGCGGGCGCGCGGGCTTTCCGGCATGGCGCAGGAATGGCTGAAATTCACCGGCGCCAATGCGGTGGGCGCGGTGGTGAATTACGCCACCGCGCTGCTTCTGGTGCATTACGCGCCCGAGCCCTTCAACAACAAGTTCGTGGCCCAGGCCTGCGGCGTACTGACGGGCCTGGCCTTCAATTTCACCCTGTCCAGCCGGATGGTATTCCGAAAGCCGGTCATATGACTGCCCCGCTGATCCATGCCTAAAGCCTGGCTTGCCGCGCTTGTGTTTCTGGCGGCGTTCGGCCGTGAGGCACAGGCCGACACGCTGGTGCGCATTCGCAGCGAGACCTGGACACAAGCCGATGAGCGCGGCTATGGCGAATTCATTGCCGCCATCGGGCAAAGCAATTGCCGCACGGTGGATGGCTGCCTGCGCAATGCCGCCAATCCCTTCCGCGCCAGCGATCCCGAAGGCGTCACGTTTCATTCCGATTGCGCCGACCTGCCTTATGTCCTGCGCTTCTATTACGCCTGGAAGCGCGGGCTTCCCTTTTCCTATGTCAGCGATGTCTCGCCCCGTATGCGCAGCCGCGACATCCGTTACAGCCCGCAAGGCAATGTGGTGGAAGCGCACCGCGATGTCCTGACCGGCGAGGATGCGCTGGCGGTGATGGCGCGCCTGCGCGATGAAATCTCGTCGGCCACCTATCGCATGCATCCCGCGCTGGACGGGAACGACCTGTATTCGCCCGCTGTCGCAAGCGGGGCCATCCGGCCCGGTACGGTGATCTATGATCCCAACGGGCATCTGGCGGTAATCTGGAAAATCGAAAGCGATGGCCGCATCCGCTATGTCGACGCCCATCCCGACAACAGCCTGACACGCGGCACCTATGACTTGCGCTTCGTGCGCTCTTCGCCGGGCATGGGCGCCGGCTTCAAGAATTGGCGCCCCAGCCGGCTGGCGGACGCACGCCGCGCGCCCGATGGCGCATTGCTGGGCGGGCGCGTGCTGGTGGCTGCCAACAGCCAGATCGCCGATTTTGCCATGACCCAGTATTTTGGTACCGGGCCGGTGCCCCAGGACCACAACTGGAAAAGCGGGCCGTTCGCGCTGAACGGCCAAATGATGGACTATTATGATTATGTCCGCGCCCGGCTGGGCGGCGGCCGTCTGCGCTTCGATCCCCTGCGCGAAGTGGCCGACATGGTGGCCTCCAACTGCGCCGATCTGGGCTATCGCGCCGATGCGGTGACGGCCTCGCTGCAGGCGGGCCTGCAGAACCAGCCTGAGCCGGAACGGCTGCCGACCAACATCTATGGCACCGAAGGTGACTGGGAGACCTTCTCCACGCCCTCACGCGACGCCCGGCTCAAGACCGCCTTCAAGGAAGTGCGCGACAGCGCCCAGCGCTTTTTGGAGCTGTGGCGGACCCGCGATCCGCGTCTGGTCTATGGCGGCCATGATCTGGCGGGCGACATGGCCCGGGTCCATGCCGGCGCCGCCCAGACCTGCAGCATCGGATATGTCCGCAGCGACGGGACCAAGGTGAGCTTCGGCTATGAGGAGGCAAGGCGGCGGTTGTTCCGCCTGTCCTTCGACCCGTATCAGTGCGTCGAGCGGCGCTGGGGCGCCTCCGGCGCCGAGCTTGCCAGCTGCCGCGACGGCACGCGCAAGCGCCGCTGGTATGATGCCGAGCAGCGCCTGCGCAACCAGATCGACCGCACGTATGAAGCGCGGATGGATTTCTCGCTGGGAGAGCTGGAAGCGGGACGCGGCGGCGTGGCCGCGGCACCCGATAC
>CANCMM010000111.1:0-6154 GCA_947379335.1 Alphaproteobacteria bacterium
CATACCGGCGGGCGCCAGCGATGGCCGGTGGCCGCGCCGCGTTTCACCGCCTCTTCATTCACCGTGATGCCCAGGCCCGGTCCGGACGGGATCGCCACATGGCCATCGGCATAGGCGAACACCGACGCATCGGTGAGATAATCGGTCAGATCGTTGGGTTTGTTGTAATGGATGCCCAGACTCTGTTCCTGGATCACGGCATTGTAGCAGACCGCGTCCAGTTGCAGGCAGGCCGCCAACGCGATCGGCCCCAGGGGGCAATGCAACGCCAGGCCCACATCATAGGCTTCCGCCATGGCGGCGATCTTGCGCGTCTCGGTGATGCCGCCGGCGTGGGACGGATCAGGCTGGATGATGTCCACCATTCCGTCGCTGAGAATCTTCCTGAAGTCCCAGCGCGAGAACAGCCGCTCGCCCAGCGCGATCGGGGTGGCGGTGTGGTTGGCGATGTCTTTCAGCGCCTCGACATGCTCGCTCAGCACCGGCTCTTCGATGAACATCAGGTGATAGGGATCCAGTTCCTTGGCCAGTTGCTTGGCCATGGGCCGGTGAACGCGGCCATGGAAATCCACCGCGATGCCAAAGTCCGGGCCCATCGCCTCGCGCAACGCCGCGACCCGCTCGATCACCGCATCCAGCTTGGCGTGGCTGTCGAGGAAGGCGAGTTCTTCAGTGGCCAGCATCTTGATGGCGGTGAAGCCCTTGGCCGCCACGTCTTTCGCGCCCTTGACCATGTCGGCCGGCCGGTCGCCGCCGATCCAGCTATAGACTTTCATCTTGTGGCGCACCGGCCCACCCAGCAGTGCATGCACCGGCTGGTTCAGAACCTTGCCCTTGATGTCCCACAGCGCCTGGTCGATCCCGGCCAGCGCGCTCATGTGAATGGCGCCGCCCCGGTAGAAGCCGCCGCGATACAGCACGGTCCAATGGTCTTCGATGGCTGCGGGGTCTTTGCCGACCAGGTAATCGGCCAGTTCGGCGACACAGGCGGCCACGGTCTCGGTGCGGCCTTCCACCACCGGCTCGCCCCAGCCGGTGACGCCTTCATCGGTCTCGATTTTCAGGAACAGCCAGCGCGGCGGCACCACATAGGTGGTGAGCTTGGTGATTTTCATAGAAACGCCCGTTTCCCGCGGCCTTTTCTCATGCCTTGTGACAGACAGTGACGGGCTTTCGCTTTTGGCGCAATCCTTGCGCCAAAAGCTGGTTTTTTAAGGCCGTCCGCGGACGCGTCCGGCAGGCGGCGCATGCAAGTTGTCGCAGCGGCAAGGCGCACCACTGAAATCTTCATCCCAGCGGCCTATATTTTTGCCATGAGCAACCCCGAGATCGAGCTGAAGACCGCCGCCCGCCGCGCCCTGCTCGGCCGCTGCCCTGCCTGCGGCAATGGCAAGCTGATGCGGTCCTATCTCAAGCAGGTGGAAAACTGCGCCGCCTGCGGCGAAAGCTTCGGCCAGATCCGCGCTGATGACGCCGCCCCGTGGCTGACCATCATTCTGGTCGGGCATATCTTCCTGCCCTTCGCCTTCATGGTGAACCTGGACTGGATGCCCACCTGGGCCGCGATGGTATCGCTGTCGGCGCTTTTCGTCGGTATCGCGCTGGCCATCCTGCCGCGCGCCAAGATGCTGTTCATCGCCATCCTGTGGCAGACCCGCGCCCCCGGCTACAAGCCGGTCGAGCTGGTCGGCTGATCACTTCGCGCCAATCTCTTTGAGATAATCGGCGCTGAGCGTGCCCTTGTCCTTCGCGATGGGCATCAGGGTCGGATAGAACTGCACAAAGGTCGTATCCACCACGCCATGTTCCTGGTGACAGGAATAGCAGTTGGCGGTTTGCGGCATCAGCGACCCCGCCGCCTTGCCGTCCGACGATACGAAGAACGCCCATTTGCCATTTGGAAAGCGCGCCTCGTCCTTGACGTGGATTTCCAGGTTCATCACGCCGACCTGGAACTGGCCCGCCTTGCTGAGGGTGCCGGCGGACTCGGCCATGCGGTTTTCCTTGATCAGCATGGTCTTGTCCGGCCAGGTGCCGGTCTTCACAAACACCTGATAGGCCGCAGGATCGACAAAGACGTTGTCGAGCATGTGATGGCCGGGCGTCGCCGCGGTGGCGTAGTTCAGATCCAGGCTGGAGGTGAGGAACACCCAGCTGCGGTAATCCTCCGGCACTGCCATCTTGTTGTCGGCGGTATAAAGCGGTGCCGCCCACACGGCGGCCGGCGCCAGCAACAACGCACAGATCAGCTTGCCCAGATATTTCATGGAACGCCCCTTCGCCCGAAGACGCGTTCAGATCTAGCCGATCAGGCTGTATCACCGCAATTGCGTTCGCAGGCGCCCAGGCAGGCGCAGCCGAAATCCTGCGCCTTGGCGGCCAAAAACTGCGCCAGCGCATCCTTCAATAGCTGCTGGCGGGTCACGCCGGTCTTGACCGCCAGAATCCCCAGCCGCTCGAAATCATGCAGCGACATGCGCACGGCGCAGGATTTGTCCTTCACCGGCGGAGGCGGTGGCGGCGCGGCGGGCGCGACGCGCACCTCGCTACGCACTTCACTGCGCCCCTCATTGCGCCCCTCGTTGCGCCAAGCCAGCGGCATGCGCGCAGGCTCGGGCGCGGCCCCTTGCATCCCACCTTGTATCCCGCCCTGCATCCAAGGCTGGCCCTCACCCTTGCGCGCTAGCAGGCTGGCGGTGACCGAAGCGAATTTCCCACTGCTCATTTGATCCCCCATTGCGGCTGGTCCGTGGCGCGCCGTCCAAAGACACGCCTTTCATTGCTGCGTGGCTCCAGGATGGTGCGCCGCTCGCCGCCCAGGCGCCGTTCGGGCCCTTCGTAGACCGGCAATTCCGGCGGCATATCGGCAAAGTTTTCCAGTCCCGGAGACAATAGCGCGCTCAGCGCCAGATGATCGGCCTTAATCTGCGGCAGCAAGCTGGGATCGTGCACCAAGCGCGACAGCCGTTCCTGGATGTAGAGCCACAGGTCGCTGATCTCCTTGGCCGATTGCGAGTTGGGAGTCACCTCGCCCACAGTGCGCCCGTCGATCATGGACGCGGCAAAGTCCACCCGGTGATGGATGGTAACCGGCGCCACGGTGCCGTGCTGCGACAGGGCCACGGCGCTTTCCCCGGTGATGCGGGCGCGCGCGGTGGCGGCGTTGACGACAAAGATCACCGGCTTGCCGTGACGCTCTGCGATGTCCACCGTCGCGCCCACGGCGCGCAGATCGTGCGGGCTGGGCCGCGTCGGCACGATGACGAGGTCGGCATAGGCCACCACGCGGGAAATGGACTGAGTGATGGCGGGCGGCGTGTCGATCACCGCGATCTTGATGCCCATGCGGTCCAGCCCCGCCAGCGCGTCTTCCAGATCGGGCAAGCCCGCCTTGACGAAGTGCGGCGCGGGTGCCTGGCGCGCGTTCCACCAATGGGCGAGGCTGCCTTGCGGATCAGTATCGATCAGTGCGACTTCGCCGGCGCCGGCGCGGGACGCCTCCACGGCCAGGTGACCGGACAAGGTGGTCTTGCCCGACCCGCCTTTCTGGGATGCAGCGACAATGGTGTACATGCTGTTGCCCCAACGGTTCGAGGCCAGCATGCGCCCGCGGCTGTTGCGCGGGGCTGAAGCGCCGGGCGGCAATTTGTTTCGAATAAGACTTATATTTGGTGGGTCTTGCCCTTATAACCGCGCCGGTTCGCCCCCAGGAGTGCGTGATGAAAAAGCTGATGATCGCCGCTGTTTCCTTAGGGTTGATCGCGGGCGGAACTGCCCTGGCACAGGCGCCCACGCGCACCGTATGGGACGGGGTGTTCACCGCCGACCAGGCGGCGCAGGGCAAGGCACTGTTCAACAGCAAATGCGCCATCTGTCACGGCGCCGAGATGAACGGCGCCGAGATGGCGCCGCCGCTGGCAGGCGGCGCATTCCTGGCCAACTGGTCCAACGTGCCGGTAGCTGAGTTTTTCACCCGCATCCATTCCACCATGCCCGCCAACGATCCGGGCAGCCTGTCGGGCCAGGAAGTGTCGCTGGTGATCGCCTATATCCTGTCGTTCAACCAGTATCCGGCCGGCACGGCGACGTTGCCGTCGGATGAAGCGGCGCTGGCCCAGATCAACATCCTGGCGGACAAGCCGGCGGGGAAATAACTGCCGTTACGGCTTGGGATCGGTGTTGCCGATATCGGCGCGCACTTTCCACGCGCCTTTCTCCTTGACCCAGATGGTCATGTAGTGACCGGTGGTGCTGACACCGGGACCGGTATGGCTGTGACGGCCCTCGGTCCAGCCCAAGGTGCCGTCGGCGGAAACCCCGCCCGTATCAGGCACCCAGGTGATCTTGATTTTCGGATCGCTGTGCGACGCCTTGGGATCGTTGAACCGCGCCACCGCGTCGGCCTTGTTCTTGATCGGCGTCTTGCCGGTGAATGTCTGTCCGTCCTCTGCCAGGTTGGCGATATAGGCCTGATCGTAACCCTTATCGACCGACATCTTGGCGAAGGCCCGGTCGACGGCGAGCAGGTCTTCTTTCGGGCCAGCGAAGGCGGGTGACGCAGCGATCAAGATGATAACTGCCAGACGGAATTTCATGGTCGCGCTCCCAACGAAGAGAGCGAGTATGACGTGGCTGAATTTGTTTGTCGCGCGGGTGTGGAGTTTTCGCCTGACGCGCCCGCCCTCAAGGCGCTGTCGCGCGGGCGGGCTTGTCATTCATCTGATCCGCAACGCGGATCAGATGAATGGTGCCGCCTGCGTGACTCGAACACGCGACCCCGTCATTACGAATGACGTGCTCTACCAACTGAGCTAAGGCGGCCACCGAAGGACGCGGAAACTACGGATTCCGCCCCCCCTCTGCAACGGCTAAACCTGCCCCAAATCCCCTTAATTGCCGGTTTCGCCGTAGGAAATCCGCCAGATCCGGCCCTTGTTGGAGTCGGCCACATACAGCGCCCCGTCCGGGCCCGCCGCCACGCCCACCGGGCGGTAGGCCGCGGTCTTGACCTGCTTGGCGTCCGGGCCCACGCCGGCAAAGCCGTCGGCGAACACCTCGGGCGTGCCGGCGCGGCTGCGCTCGAAGGGCACGAACATGATGTTGTAGCCGGCATGGCCGCCCGGCCGCACGCCGCCATCGGCGCCGCCGCCATGCATGGCCAGGAAGGCGCCGCGGCGATACTTGGCCGGAAACTTGGCCCCACTATAGAAGGTCAGGTCCAGCACCGCGGGACGCTGGGGCGCGAAGGCCGCCACCGGATTGGCATAATAGTTTTCGGTTGGGCTGGTCTTGCCGTCACCGCCATAATCGGGCGCCTGCAGCCGCACCTTCTTCACGCCGTCCCAATAGGTATAGGGCCAGCCCATGTCGGTGCCCTTGGTGATGCGGAACATCTCATCGGCGATGGCGTCGTCATCGTCAGCGGTCAGCAGCTCCGGCCAGGTCTTGGCGGTGCCGTCACGGCCATGCCAGGCGCCATACAGCGAGTCGCCGCCGCGCCAGTCCAGCGCGCTCATGTTGCGGATGCCGGTGGCGAAATGATCGCCATCGGCCAGCTTCTGTCCGGGCTTGCGATCGTTGAAGCGCCACACGCCGCCGCGCGTCTCCAGCAGCGGACAGGGCTTGAGACCTTTGGGCTTGGCGTCCTTGGGCGTCGCGGGATCGGGACAATTGGCGGTGCCGCCGCCGCCATCAATGCCGACGAACAGATCGCCGCGTCCGTCCAATGCGATGGGATGATTGGTGGCGGTCAGGCCGTCCACGATGGTTTCCGGCGCCGCAGTGGGCACCAGCGCGTCACCCAGTTCAAAGCGCACCACGCCGGTACTGGTGGCGGCATAGAGCCCGCCCCGGAAGATGCGGATGCCGGTGCCCTGGTCGACGCCGGCGATATGTTCGGTCTGCACCACCTTGTGATCGGGGCCCAGGCGCAGCGCGATGATGCCGACCGACGGCGCGGTCGCACCGTGGCGGGTGGAGACATAGATGTCGTTGCCGCGCAGCGCCATGTGACGGATCGGGCCCAGCCCGTCGGCCACCACCGTCGCGTGAAAGCCCGGCGGCAGGATCAGGCCATCAGGCTCGGCGCCAAGCGCCGGCGCCGCGGCCCTCAACGCAACAGCAGCAACAGAAAGCGTCTTAAACATGGATTTTC
>CANCMM010000112.1:0-6126 GCA_947379335.1 Alphaproteobacteria bacterium
GCCGTGGGTCGCGGCGATGGCGTGATTGAGGGCAGCGGCGGCGCCCTGGTTCTGGGCAAAATGCAGCGGGCGTAGCTGGGGAAAAAGCAGGGTCAGCCGGTCCAGGATATCGCCGGTGCGGTCCTTGCTGCCGTCATTGCAGATTACGATCTCGAATTCGGAGACGTCATCGCAAGCAGACAGGAAGCTGTGCCATTCGGTGACCACCGCTTCGATGCCTTCGGCCTCGTTGTAGGCGGGCGCGGCGACCGACAGCTTAATGGGTTCGCTCATATCGCCTTCGGCAGGGCCGCCTCCAGCATGGCGAGATAGGCCGCTTCCAGGTCGCGGGTGAAGCGCGCGGTGTCGAACAGCGGCATGGCGGTACGGGTTGCCGCCAGCTTGTCGCGAATGGCCTTGAGCGTTGCAGGGTTGCGCGCCAGTTCGAGCGCTTTGGTTTCATAAGCCGCGAAATCTCCCGCGATCAGATCCGGTAACCCGCCAGCCTGCAGAATGCTGGCGGCGACGCGCGCAGGGAAAGATTTGCCCGGCACGGTCAACAGCGGCAGTCCCGCCCACAGCGCGTCGCTGGCCGTGGTGTGGGCGTTGTAGGGGAGGGTGTCCAGGAACAGATCGGCCAGTTGCTGACGTGCCTGGTGCGCTTGCGGCGTGGTGCGGGCAGCGAAGATCAGCCGTTCCGGCACGACGCCGCGCGCCTGAGCTTCCTTGCGCAGATTGTCCCGAATGCTGGCATTGCCTTCCAGCAGCCACAGCACACTGCCATCCACCTGTTTCAGCAACCGCATCCAGATGTCGAACAGCTGCGGGGTGATCTTCCAGTTGTGATTGAAGCAGCAAAAGACAAAGCCGGTCTCGGGCAGTCCCGCTTCCGCACGCGAGGGCGGCGGCAGCGCATCGCGCTTTGTATCCGTGACCCACAAGGTGGTGGGCAGGGCGGCGATCTTCTCGCTGAAGAAGCGATCCTGATCCGGCGGAACCACCATCCTGTCAGCCACGATGTAATCGATGAAGTCACAGCCCGATGTGCCCGGATAGCCCATATACTTGGCCTGCACCGGGGCGGGGCGATGCGCCAGCACCCAGGGCCGCGCCCCGAAGGTATGGCCGCCCAGATCCACCGCGATGTCGATCTCCCATTCGCGCAACATCTCGGCGACCTCGCGGTCATTCTGCTGACGGGCATCGACGAAACTGTCGAAGGCGCCCAGCAGGCGCTGGCGCATGGGGCTGTTGTCGTCCGGACCGAAGGACACGGCGATGGTCTCAAACCGCGTCCGGTCATGGCATTCGAACATCTCTACCGTCAGGGCGGCGGTGACATGCTGGTGGAAATCGGCCGACAGATAGGCGACACGAATCTTCTCATGGTTGTAACGCTCGCCGGTCCACAGCGGCGGCAGCGGGCCCGGACCGGTCTGGCGCACATAATTCTGCGAACAGCGCAGCTGCAGTTCGTTGTCGTCGTGATAGCCCATCAGCACAAAGGGCTGGATGATGGATTTGCCTTCCAGCACATCAGCTTTCAGCCGCGGCGCCAGTTCGGCGGTGCGCTTCCAGTCGCCGATGGTCAGGGCGGCATTG
This sequence comes from Alphaproteobacteria bacterium, assembly GCA_947379335.1. GTDB lineage: Bacteria > Pseudomonadota > Alphaproteobacteria > Micropepsales > Micropepsaceae > Rhizomicrobium. The sequence continues at coordinate 1,582 of CANCMM010000112.1, forward strand.
GCCAACCCGCTCAGCGCACTGGGGTGATCGGGCTCAAGCGCGAGCACCCGCTCATAGCCGGCCAGCGCGTCGTCCATCCGGTTGAGCTCGGCCAGGGCATTGCCCCGGTTGTAAAGTGCATCGGCGAAATCGGGCCGCAGGCTGATGGCGCGGTCGCAATCGGCCAGCGAGTCCGCGAAGCGCTTCAAGCTCCACAGCGCCACGGCGCGGTTGTTGAAAGCTTCGGCATAGTCGGGCCGCAAGCCAAGGGCGCGGTCATAACTGTCGATCGCATCGCCCATGCGCTTCAAGTCGAACAGGATAATGCCGCGATTGTTCCAGGCCTCGGTGAATTCGCCATGCACGGTCAGCGCTCGCTCGACATCGGCCAATGCCTCTTCCGGACGTTTCAGGGATTTCAGCAGCAGGGCCCTGTTGTTCAACGTGTCGGGGAAGTTGGGCGCCAGCGCCACGGCCCGGTCATAGCTCGTCAGTGCGTCATCGTTGCGTTTCAGGTCCGCCAGGATCACGCCGCGTGTGTTCAACGCCTCGACGAAATCGGGCTGGAGGGCCAGCGCGCGCTCTGCGCTTTCCAGTCCCGCTGCCAGCCGTCCCAGGTCGCGCAGCACCATGGCGCGCTTGGTCAGGGCGGCGACATAATCCGGCTTGGCCGCCAGCGCCTTGTCATAATTGGCCAGCGCTTCGGAAAAGCGCCCCTGGGTCTTGAGCACATTGGCGTAATTGGACAGAACTTCGGGCGCGTTGGGCTTCAGCTTCAGCGCCGTGCCCATAAGTTCCAGCGCTTCGCTGTTGCGGCCCTGTTGCGCCCGCACCACGCCCAGCAGATGGGGTGCGGTGGCGTCCTGGGGAACCGCCCGCATCAGTTGCAGGTACAGCCGTTCGGCATCCCCCAGATTGCCGGTCTGGTGGAAGGCAAGCGCCTGTTTGAGAAGTCCTTCCGGATTCATCATCGCTTCTAGACCATAGCCGGTTCCGCGCCCGCAAGTCCCGCCGCCATCCGGCTATTTTCATTGCCGGTTAAAGTGCTTACCATTCCGGGGAGGTGCCCCGGAGCGGGTGCAGCTACGAGGAAAGTCCCATGTCATTTCTGGACCGGCGTGGTCTTTTGACGGGTGCCGCCGCCCTGCTGGGCGCCGACATCGTCCTGCCTTTGGCGCGGGCTTTGGCGGCCGAAGCTCCGCCCGGCTTTACGCCAAGCCGTGCCTATTTCACCGCGGACCAGCGCAGCCTGGTGGCTGCCGTCAGTGAGCGCATCGTTCCCACCACCGACACGCCGGGCGCCATCGCCGCCGGCGTGCCGGCTTTCATCGAGATGATGCTGGCGGACTCCTACGAACCCACCGACCGCAACGAATTCATGCAGGGGCTAGGGACTCTTGAAGGCTATTGCCGGGTCCGTTTTGCCAAGCCCTGTGCTGCGGTGACGCCGCAGGAACTGGATGCGGTCCTGACCCTGGCGATGGAAAACAAAATCGCCGGCCTGCCGGGCAACTTCTTCCAGCATCTGCGCCAGGTCGTGGTGCTGGGCTATTACACCTCCGAGATCGGTTGCAAGCAGGAGCGGGTCTATGTGCCGGTGCCGGGCCGCTATGACGGCAAATATCCTTTCGCCGATGTCCGGCGCGTCTTTTCCTCGTAAGCGGTGATGCATGGCCAGTTATGAATTCGACGCCATCGTCATCGGTTCGGGTATCAGCGGCGGCTGGGCCGCCAAGGAGCTGACCGAAAAAGGCATGAAGGTCCTGATGCTGGACCGCGGCCGCATGGTCGAGCATCGCAAGGACTACATCACCGAAGGCAAGGGTCCCTGGCAGCTGGCCTATCGCGGCAACCTGCCGCCCGAAGAGGTGGAGCGCGATTACCAGATGGCCAAGTGGGGCGGCGCCAACCTGACCGCCCAGACCCACTATTATAACAATGACCGGCTCAACCCGATCGACTTCGAGAATTCCAAGCCCTTCCGCTGGGTGCGCCCCAACCAGGTGGGCGGCAAGTCGCTGATCTGGGGCCGGGTGGCGCTGCGCTGGAGCAAGATCGACTTCGAAGCCAACAAGCGTGACGGCCATGGCAGTCCCTGGCCGATCTCTTATGACGATATCGCGCCCTGGTATTCCACTGTCGAGAAATATGCCGGCATCGCGGGCTCGAAAGAGGGCCTGCCGGAACTGCCGGACGGGGAATACCAGCCGCCGCATCCGATGAATGTGGCAGAGACCTGGGTGAAGGAGCGGCTGGAAAAAGCCATTCCGGGCCGCAAGCTGATTTCCACCCGCACCGCCAACATGACCGAGGACAAGCCGGAGCAGGGCCGCGCCCGCTGCCAGAGCCGTTCCATGTGCGCGCGGGGCTGTTCCTTCGGCGCCTATTTTTCGACGCAGGCGGTGACGCTTCCGGCGGCGCGCAAGACCGGCAACCTGACCTTGCTATCGGACCAGGTGGTGACCAACCTGGAATATGATCCCAAAACCAAACGCGTCACCGGGGTGCGGGTGGTGGATGCCAACACCAAGGAAGCCAAGGTCCACACCTCGCGCATCGTGTTCGTTTGCGCCTCCGCCCTCGCCACGACCCAGATATTGCTGAACTCGCGGCTGCCGGGCGGCGAACGCAGCTTCGCCGATTCCAGCGGTCTGCTCGGCCATTACATCATGGACCATGCCTTCCGCACCCAGTTCTGGGGCACGGTGCCCGATCCGGCGCTGGAGCCATTCATCACCTATGGCCGACGTCCCAACGGCGTCTATATCCCGCGCTTTCGCAACCTGAACGGCCAGGATGCCGATGCCGATTTCGTGCGCGGCTATGGCATGCAGGGCGCGGCGGGACGCAGTCCGGCAGGGCCGCGCGGGTTCGGCGCGGCGATGAAGGAAGCCATGCGCGGCTATGAGCCCTGGCAAATCCGCTTCACCGCGTTCGGTGAATGCCTGCCCTACAAGGACAACACCCTGTCGCTCAATCCGGCCAAGCTGGACCGCTTCGGCGTGCCGCTGGCGGTGTTCAACGTCACCTTCCGCGACAATGAGCAGAAGATGCTGCGCGACGCGGCGCTGCAGGGCGAGGCGATGATGACGGCGGCGGGGCTGGTCAATGTCGGCTCCTCGAACGAGGAACACGTGCCGGGCGATGCCATCCACGAAATGGGCGGGGCCTGCATGGGCGCCGACCCGCGCACCTCGGTGGTCAACCGCTTCAGCCAGTTGCACGATGCCGCCAATGTCTTTGTCACCGACGGGGCACAGATGGCATCGACCTCTTGCGTCAATCCGTCCATGACCTTCATGGCGCTGACGGCGCGCGCCGCTGATCACGCGGTCAAGCTGGTGAAGGCCGGCACAATTTAACAAGAACAATACGGGGGCAAGGGATGAAGATTTTTGCTGGATGTCTGGCGCTGGCGTTGCTGGCGACACCGCTGATGGCCGCGGAGCCGCGCAAGCCGGGCGAATATCCGCCCACCGCGGACTCGATTCCGCAACCCGGCGTGCCGAAAGGCAAGCTGATCGGACCGCTGGAATTCAAGAGCAAGGCCATTCCGAACACGGTGCGCCGCTACTGGATTTACGTGCCCGCCAAATACGATCCCAAGTCACCGCCCAATTTGCTGGTGTTCCAGGACGGCCAGCGTGCGATAAACCCGCAAGGCCCGCTGAATATTCCGGTGGTGCTGGATAACCTGATCGCCAAGGGCGACATCCCCCAGACGCTTGGCATCTTCATCACCCCGGGCAACACCGGCACCGAGCATTATCCCGACGGCCTGGGACCGGTCGGTTGCACTGGCTATGCCTGCACCGGAAATCCCAATCATCGGGCGCCGGAATATGACGCGCTTAGCGACGCCTATACCCGCATGCTGATCGACGAGATCATGCCGGAAGTCGCCAAGAGCTATAAGTTCACGGACGATCCCAAAAAGCGCGCCATCGGCGGCACGTCCAGCGGTGCCATCTGCGCCTGGACGGTGGCGTGGCACCGCCCCGACGCCTTCGGCAATGTCATCAGCATGATCGGCAGCTACACCTCGATCGGCTATGTGCCGGCGACGGCGGATCACCCCATGATCCCGGGCGGCGACACCTATCCCGGCCTGATCCGCAAGAATCCGATCCGCCCCGTCCGCATCTTCCTGCAGGACGGCACCGCGGACCTCAACAACGAGCACGGCAACTGGCACCTGGCCAACGAACAGATGGTGTCTTCGCTGCAATGGGCCAACGCCAATGCCGACGAGAAGAAGATTCCCGGCGCCCGCTATGACGTGCGGTTCGAATGGGGCGACGGCGCCCATTCCGACGTGCATGGCGGCTGGCTGCTGCCGGGCATACTCAGGTGGATGTTCGGGAAGTAGTCTTCAGGCGTTGCGCTTGCGGGCTATGGGGCGGTGCGGCACCGGGACGACTGGCACAACCGGCGGGGGTGCCGGTCGTGCCCGATCTGCCTCTGTCGGGCGGGTGCACAGAACGGAAAGATAGGGAACGCGCTCGCAACGTTGGGGTAGCGGCCCGTTTACAGGAATTTTCACCAGAAATAGCGGATCGCCACATT
>CANCMM010000113.1:0-6111 GCA_947379335.1 Alphaproteobacteria bacterium
GGGCATTGGACGCCACCGTGACGATGCGCGCGCCAGGCTTCAGCTGGTTCAGCAGGATATTGGTGATGACGAAATAGCCCATATGGTTCAGGGCGAAGGTCATTTCCAGACCGTCGACTGTTTCCTGCCGCTTGTTGAACAGCGCGCCGGCATTGTTCACCAGCACGTCGATGTGGGGTTCTTGCGCCAGGACCGCACCCACGCGCTTCATTTCGGCAAGCGTAGAAAGATCGGCCATATGCACGGCATGGTCCGCGCCCGGACCGGCCTGGCGCAGCTTGGCCATGGTCGCATCGGCGCGCGCCTTGTCGCGGGCGATGAAGACGATGCGGGCGCCCTGCTCCGCCAGGTGAATCGCGGCGACTTCGCCGATGCCCGAGGTGGCGCCGGTGATGATGACGGTTTTGCCTTGCATGGCCACACGCTGTCATTGCCGCGCATGTCACGCAAGCGCGCAAACACGCATTGCGGTTCTGCAATCGAACTGCACAGAAAGGCGGCAGCCGCTTTCTTGGTCAAAACAAAAAGGCCCCCGCAATGCGGAGGCCTTTTGCAATCAGGAATGACGTTAAGGCTTAGCCGACGATGTCGAGATCACGGAAGAAGAACTTGATCTCGTTGGCAGCGGTTTCCGGCGCGTCCGAGCCATGCACCGAATTGGCCTCGATCGATTCGGCGAATTCCTTGCGGATGGTGCCGGCCGCGGCATTGGCCGGGTTGGTCGCGCCCATCACGTCGCGGTTCTTCTGGATGGCGCCTTCGCCTTCCAGCACCTGCACCACCACGGGACCAGAGATCATGAAGCTGACCAGGTCCTTGAAGAAGGGACGTTCCTTGTGGACGCCGTAAAAGGCTTCGGCATCCGCCTGGGACAGGCGCATACGGCGGCTGGCGACCACTTTCAGGCCGGCATCCTCGAACTTGGCGATGATCTTGCCGGTGAGGTTCCGGCGCGTCGCGTCCGGCTTGATGATCGAAAGGGTGCGCTCGACGGCCATGGGGACTCCAGAAAGTTAAATTCGGCGGGGTTATGCAATGGGTTTGCGCTCAGGGCAAGCATCGTTATAAGGCCCCACAAATGCTGGCAATTGACAACATCACGGTGCGGATCGCCGGGCGGGAAATCCTGTCCGGCGCCACCGCCAACCTGCCCGCGGGCCGCCGCATCGGGCTGGTGGGACGCAATGGCGCGGGCAAATCCACCCTGTTCAAGGTGATCCTGGGCCAGTTGCACCAGGATGGCGGCGAGGTCAGCTGGCCCAATGCCTGGCGGGTGGGCGCGGTGGCGCAGGAAGCCCCGGGCACCGAAACCAGCCTGCTGGACACCGTGCTGGAAGCCGATCCTGAACGGTTGGCGCTGCTGGCCGAAGCCGAGCATGAAAGTGACGGCCACCGGTTGGGCGACATTTACCACCGCCTGGAAGCAATCGACGCATACACCGCGCCGTCGCGCGCCGCCGAAATCCTGGCGGGCCTGGGCTTCTCGTCGGAAGACCAGCTGCGTCCCTGCCGGGAATTCTCCGGCGGCTGGCGCATGCGCGTGGCGCTGGCCGCGATCCTGTTCTCGGCACCCGATCTTCTGCTGCTGGACGAGCCGACCAACTATCTGGATCTGGAAGGCGTGCTGTGGCTGGAAAACTTCATCCAGAAATATCGCGGCACCATTCTGATCGTCAGCCACGACCGCGACCTGCTGAACACCGGCTGCGAATTCATCCTGCACCTGGAGCGCGGCAAGCTGAAGCTCTACACCGGCGGCTACGACACCTTCATGGCCACCCGCGCTGCGGCGCGCGCCAACGACATGGCCTTTGCGAAAAAGCAGGAAGCCGCCCGCGCCCACATGCAGAAGTTCGTGGACCGCTTCAAGGCGTCCGCCGCCAAGGCGGCGCAAGCGCAAAGCCGCATGAAGATGCTGGCCAAGATGGCCACGGTCGAAGTGCCGCCCGATGAGCATGTCGCGCCGATCCGCATTCCGCAGGCCACGCCCGCTTCGCCGCCGCTCATCACCATGGACCGCGCCAGCGTGGGCTATGTCGCGGGCAAGCCGATCCTGACCGGCATGTCGTTCCGCTTCGATCCGGAAGACCGCGTCGCGCTGCTGGGCAAGAACGGCAACGGCAAATCCACCATGGCCAAGCTGCTGGCCGGCAAGCTGCAGGCGATGGGCGGCGAGTTCACTCCGGCGCGCAAGCTGGTGGTGGGCTATTTCGCCCAGCACCAGGCCGAGGAACTGGACACGTCCATCACGCCCATTCTCACCCTGCAGCGCCTGCGTCCCAAGCTAACGTTGGAGCAGGTGCGTGGACAGTTGGGCGGTTTCGGTTTTTCCGCCGACAAGCAGCAGACCCAGGTCGGCAAACTGTCGGGCGGCGAGCGCGCACGGCTGATGCTGGCGCTGGCGACGTTGGACAAGCCCAACCTTCTCATTCTCGACGAACCGACCAACCATCTGGACATCGACGCCCGCAACGAGTTGCTGACCGCGCTGAATGATTTCGACGGCGCCGTGATTCTGGTCAGCCATGACCGCCGCCTGATCGAGGCCACTGCCGACCGTCTGCTGCTGGTGTCCGACGGCCATGTCACGCCGTTCGAAGGCGACCTGGATGATTACCGGAAATTCCTGCTGACCGGCGACAATGCGCCCACGCGCCGGGCGCCCGCGCCCGAAGTGAAAGTGAACAAGGACGAAGCCCGCCGCAGCAATGCCGAGAAGCGCCAGAACCTGAAGCCGCTGAAGGACAAGGTGAACGCGGCCGAGCATCAGATCTCCGACCTGACCGCCGAGATCGCCAAGCTGGACAAGGCGCTGTCCGATCCCCTGCTGTTCACCAAGGACCCAGCCAAGGCCGCGTCCGTCTCGAAAAAGCGCGCTGATGCCGCGCGCAAGCTGGCAACGGCGGAAAAAGCCTGGGTGGCGGCCAGCGAAGCGTACGAAAATGCCAATGCGTGAAGGGGCTTGCAGGCCCAAGGGCATGCTTTAGGCTGACGCCGCCATGACCGACGACCGATTTTACGAACGGGCCGGACCTTTTACCCTGGCCGAGATCGCGGCCCGCATCGGCGCCGAGCCGGAAAAAGGCGTGCCCGAGGGTAAGCTGCGCGACGTGGCTGCGCTGGAAAGCGCCGAACCCGGCGACATCTCACTGTTCAGCGATTCCAAATATGCCAACGCCTTTGCCGTCACCAAGGCCAGCCTGGTCATCACCTCCGACAAGCTGGCCAAGCTGCCGCATGGCGTAACCCTGCTGGTGGTGCCCAACCCGCGCCTGGCCTTTGCGCAGGTGGGGCACATCTTCTATCCGCCCGCCAAACTTCAGGCTGGTGTGCGCCGCGCTGATCCGGTGCATACGACCGCCAAAGTCGGTGAAGGTACCGAGATCGGCCCGGGCGGGGAGATCGGCGCCGGCGCGGTGATCGGCGCCAATTGCTACATCGGCAACAATGTGGTGATCGGGCGCGGCGTGGTGCTGGGCGATGACTGCCGCATAGGCGCCAATTGCGTCATCACCCATGCGGTGATCGGCGACAAGGTGGTGATGGGCCCGAACAATTCCATCGGCAACCAGGGCTTCAGCTTTGTGCCCAGCCTGGAGGGATTGCTGCGCGTGCCGCAGCTGGGCCGTGTCGTCATCGAAGATGATGTCGAGTTCGGTTCCAACTGCACCGTGGACCGCGGCGCCATCGGTGACACCCATATCGAGCGCGGCGTGCGCTTCGACAGCCTGATTCATGTCGGCCACAATGTGCACATCGGCCATCACAGCCTGCTGGTGGCGCAGGTCGGCATCGGCGGCTCCACCACCGTGGGCCCGATGGTGTTGATCGGCGGCCAGGTCGGGATCAGCGATCATCTCACCATTGGCGCCGGCGCGCGGCTGGCGGCGCGGTCTGGTGTCACGCGCGACATCGGCGCCGGTGAGCGGGTGGGCGGCTATCCGGCACGCCCGCTCAAACGCTGGCACCGCGAGACCGCACTGCTGGCCAAGATGGCCAAGCCCAAAAAAACGGACGAACAAGAACAAGAATAAGGAGCCGTCATGGTCCAGGCGCAGCTTTCCCGCATCCTGCCGAAGCTGCACTGGCGGCTGATGCCGGTTCTGTTGATGATGTATGTCATGGCCTTTCTGGACCGGGCCAATATCGGTTTCGCCAAGGCGGGCTTTCAGGCCGATGCCGGAATCGGCAATGCCGCCTATGCCTTCGGCGCCGGCATTTTCTTCGTCGGCTATGCCCTGCTGGAAGTGCCGTCCAATTTGATGCTGCACACGTTCGGCGCCCGCATCTGGCTGGCGCGCATCATGGTGACCTGGGGTCTGGTGTCGGCCGCCACCGCCTTTGTGCACAGCCCGGTCAGCTTCTATGCCATCCGCTTTCTGCTGGGCATCGCGGAGGCCGGCTTCTTTCCCGGCGTGATCTATTATCTCACCTTCTGGTATCCCTCCGCGGCGCGGGCGCGCTCCATCGGGCTGTTCTATTACGGCGCGCCGCTGGCGCTGACCTTTGGCGGGCCGCTTTCGGGCCTGCTGGTGGCGCATGACGCCTTCGGCCTGCATGGCTGGCAGATCATGTTCATCATCGAAGGACTGCTCGCCTCGCTGGGCGGTATCTCGGTGCTGTTTCTGCTCAACGACAAACCGGCAAAAGCCGGCTGGCTGACGGCGGATGAAAAACAGGTGCTGGGCGCGGAACTGGCGAAAGACGATGCCGTGCGCGAGACGCCCAGCGTGTGGCGTACCCTGGCCGATCCGCGCGTGCTGTTTTTGTCCCTCGTCTATTTCCTGCTGGAGATGGGCTTCTACGGCCTGACATTCTTTTTGCCGGCGCAGGTCAGCCGCTTGCTGGGCACCAGCATGGGTTTGGAAGTGGGCCTGGTGTCCGCCATTCCGTGGTTCTGCTCGCTGGTAGCAGTGACCATCATCCCGCCCTGGTGCGACCGCACAGGCAATTCGCGCGGCATTGGTGCGCTCTCCCTGGCCATTTCCGGCGCGGGCCTTGCCGTGTCGGCGCTGACCGGCTCGCCGCTGGTGGCGCTGATCGCGCTCAGCATCGCCGCGTGTGGCTTGATCGTCTCGCCGGCCCTGTTCTGGACCTTGCCCACCGGATTGCTCGGCGGTGCGGCGGCGGCCGGCGGCATCGGGCTGATCAACTCCATCGGCAACCTGGGCGGCTTTGCCGCGCCGAACCTGCGCGCCTGGCTGGACGGGCTGTTCGCCAACAACAGCGCCGGTCTTTTGGGCCTGGGCGCGGTCTGCGTGCTGGGCGCCTGCTGCTTTGCCTTCGCGCCGCGCCGAGGCGCGAGCAATTTTGTGACATGAGCAGAGTTGCCTAGCGACAGCGTAGCGGCACCGAGCGAAGTGTACGAGCAGTACGTAAGCGATGGCGAGACGAACTCACGACGCAAAAGGGCCACGCCTCGTTCAGCGCAGGTGTGACTTGGCGATCGACAGCCACTCACGTTGGCGTGAACGGTAATAGCCGGGCGCGCCCTTCACCGACTTGATGATCTCGCTGAACAACCCCTGGGCGCGGTCGTTCTGCCCCATGCTTTCCAGCAGCAATCCGAACCGGGCGCGGGCTTCCTCGCCGGGATAGCGGGCGACGACCTTTTCGTATTGCGCCACCGCTTCATCATTCTTGTTTTGCAACGCCAGCGCCCGGGCGTAATCCAACTCGGCGTCGGCGTCGAACGCGGCCGGGTCTTCCTGTTTCAATTGCACGAACAGCGCTTCGGCCTCGGCGCCCTGCCCCGCCAGCATGCGCGCGCGGCCCAGGCCTTTCAGCAGGGTCGGATCGCTGGCGCCCAGCGGCCCCTGCATGGCGCCTTCATACAATTCGATCGCTTCGGCAAAAAAGCCGCGCTTGACGCTTTCCTCGGCCAGCGCCCGCTTGGCATCGACCGAGCCGACCAGTTCCACCTGCCGCTTCTTCTCGCGGTAGCCGCGTCCCGGATCGGCGGCCTTCACCACGCTGCCGGTAAAGCTGCGCATGCCATGGCTGTTCATCAGGTCGGGAATGACCGCCATCACGACATAAGCCACCCACAGCGCCACCAGCGCCAGGAAGCCGGCCAGGAAGGACACCACGCCCAGCCCCATGATCCACAGC
>CANCMM010000114.1:0-6066 GCA_947379335.1 Alphaproteobacteria bacterium
GGTCTCATGCGCCAGCGTGCGCAGCGGCACGGGAGGCTTTGCCGACAGCAGGACCATGGCGACAAAACTGGCCTGTACCAGAAGCGCCAGCGCCGCGCCCCGGGCGCGCTCACCAACAGATCGCGTGTGCCGGGTAGGCGCACTGGACAGCATCATCTAATCGTTGCCCGCCGACACAGACATACGCACCCCGCACTGCCAGTCCAGCACAGGCGGGCGGAAAAGCCAACGCTGTTTCGCAAGCTGTGGAAGCGTCTTTACCTTGGCACGTAAGCGGCGCCGCCGGCCTGCTGGCGGGCGAGGTCCTTGTCGAAGGCGGCTTCCGCCTTTTGCACCATGTCCTGCAGTTCGCCCGCATCGATGAAGGGGTTGAGCGCACCGGGTTTCATCTTGGCCAGCTTCTCCGCCATGTGGAACTGTCCGCCATGCGGCGCCAGGAAGATATCGGCATCCATCTTCTTCAGCCGCGCAAAGCTGGCGCGATAGTCGGACACGATGGTGGGATAGGCCAGCTTGCCGGCGATAGGGTTGCCGGCCACGCTGATGGAACAGAAGAACATCACCTTGTGCGTTACTCCCGCCTCTGTCAGCGGCATGGTCCAGGTGGTGCAGCCCTTGGTGTGGCCGGGCATGACGTTCGCCGTCAGGGTGACGCCGCCCAGCCTGATGGTGTCGCCGTCTTTCACCGCGCGGTCGAGCTTGATCGGCGTGCTATCGATCAGCGAAGAGGGCCCATAGGGAATGTGACCGCTTTCCAGGAACGGCTGATCGCCGGTGCTGGCGATGAACTTCGCGCCGGTGTCGGCCTTCAGTTTCGCCAGTCCGCCGGAATGATCGAAATGGGCGTGGCTGTTGAGCAGGATTTTCACATCCGACAGTTTGAAGCCCAGCGCCTGAATATTCTTTTCAATGAAGGGCGCCGATTCCGGCAAGCCGCCGTCGGTCAGGATGTCACCTTTGGGCGTGACGATCAGGAACACGCTGACCCCCGCCATGCCGACATAATAGATGTTGCCGATGATGTGGAACGGCTTTTGCGGTACGCTCCATTCGGCCCGCTCCTTGACGAAAGGCAGTTCGGCGTATGCCGGGGTTGCCAGGATCACGGCGGCGGTAAGAAAAGCTTTCATGTGTTCGCGGGTCCTGCTTTGACGGCTTTCCATCCTGCCACGACGAAGGCGATCAGCACCACGCCCTGCACCGCGCCGAACACAGGGCCCGCGGGCGGGATGCTGGGCGCCAAGGCATGCAGCGCCGGAATCTTGATGAAGGACTGGATCACCAGCACGAAGACATTGAGATACAGCGCCAGGGTGGCGGTGATCACGTAAGTGGCGCGCCAGCGCCCGGCCATGTGGCGGCCATAGATGGCGAACAGCGCCACGGCCAGGACGATCAGCGAGATGGCGCCGATCACCATGCCCGGGGTGATGCTGGCATTCTTGAACAGAAAGCCGGTAACGCTGACCAGCACGGTCAGCCCCAGGAAAATGCCCGTCAGGGTGACGGGGGTGCAGCCCTTCATCATGGCGGCCAGCACCGGCAGGCCTGTGGCGATGGCGGCCAGGCTAATGGCGAGATGAACAAGCGTCAGCGGGTCCGTGGCGAGCTGGGTCATGGCGGCTCCTTGGAAATGGGACGGTTCAAAATGCCGGATATCCTGCCCGTGACCGGGCGGGCTTGAAAAGAGGCCCCGGACGCGCGTATTTCACCGGCCAACAGGGAAAAGACCAGATGGCCGGCCATAGTCAGTTCAAGAACATCATGTTCCGCAAGGGCAAGCAGGACAAGGAGCGCTCCAAGCTCTTTGCCAAGCTCTCCCGCGAAATCACCGTGGCGGCCAAGTCGGGCATGCCCGACCCGGCGCACAATCCGCGCCTGCGCACCGCCATCATCGCCGCCAAGCAGGAGTCCGTGCCCAAGGACAATATCGCCCGTGCCATTGCCAAGGCGACCGGCGGCGATGCCGAGAATTACGACGAGATCCGCTATGAAGGCCGCGGCCCTGGTGGCACCGCCATCATCATCGAGACCATGACCGACAACCGCAACCGCACCTCGGCCGACGTGCGCGCCGCCTTTTCCAAGTATGGCGGGACGATGGGCGAGACCGGTTCGGTCAGTTTCATGTTCGACCATGTCGGCGTCGTCTCCTATCCCGCCGACAAGAGCAGCGAGGACGCGATGCTGGAAGCGGCGCTGGAATGCGGCGCCAATGAATGCGTCTCCACCGCAGACGGCCATGAATTCCTCACCGGCATGGAAGACTTCGCCACCGTGCGCGATGCGCTGGAAGCCAGGCTGGGCGCACCCGCCAGCGCCGCCATCGTGTGGCGGCCCCAGAACGCGGTGCCCGTCCCCGACGACGCGGGCGAGACCTTGATGAAGCTGATCGAAGTCCTCGATGACCACGACGATGTGCAAAACGTCTATGGCAACTATGAGTTTAGTGACGCCTTCATGGCGAAACTGGCCGGCTGACTTCGCGTCATTTCTTGACGTTCTGTAACATTCGCGCTCACACTGTGCCCCGGGGAAAACATCCGGGGCCTGCCATGAAAATCACCTTTGCGATCACCTCTGCCATTTTGATCCTGTCCGCGGGCGCGGCGTCGGCCCAACGCGGCGGCGACACCATTCCCATGCGCGACGGCAGCACCATCGTCACGGTAGGCGGCGGGTGCGTGGTCCAATATGGCGGGCGCGGCCAGCGCATCAACAACGCCAATCGCTGCAATGACGATGATATGCGCCGTGCCGACCAGATCATGTCTGGTGGCGGTGGCGGCTACGGCGGCGGCTATGGTGGCGGCCAGGGCTTTGGCGGCGGCGCGCCGGGTGGTTCCTGGGCACAGTCCTGCCGCGGCGGCGGCATGCGCGGGAGTGTCTTCCAGGCCGAGTGCCGCACCGAAGACGGGCGCATGAATTCCACCGTGCTGGACATGCGCAATTGCCCCAGCAACCAGGCGGAAAACCGCAACGGCTCGCTGGTCTGCCGCTGATCTTTTAAGGCTGGCTGGGGTTTCGCTTAGGACAGTCCCGAACATAAAGGGTACAAACCCTTTATGAGCCTGACGATTCGCATCCTTGGCCTGGACCCGGGCCTGGCCCAGATGGGCTGGGGCGTGATCGATGTATCGGGCTCGCGCCTGTCCCATGTCGCCCATGGCGTGATCGCCACCAAGCCGGCCGCCGGGCTGGGAGTGCGGCTGATGACCCTGCACCGCGAACTGGCGGCGATCATCGCCCAGCATCTGCCGGCCGCCATCGCCGTCGAACAGGCCTTTGTCGCCCGCGATCCCCAGGCCGCGCTGAAGCTGGGCCATGCCCGCGCCGTGGCGCTGCTGGCGGCGGCGCAAGCCGGGCTGGAGATCGCCGAATATGCTCCCAACCACATCAAGAAAAGCGTGGTGGGCGCGGGCCATGCCGGCAAGGAGCAGGTGCAGTTCATGGTCAAGCGGCTGTTGCCGGCCTGCGGCGTCACGCAAGCCGACGCCGCCGACGCCCTGGCCTGCGCCATCGCCCATGCCCATCTGTCGACGACGCGCGCGCGGATCGTGGTGGCGGCATCATGATCGGCAAGCTGACCGGTATCGTGGATTCCATCGCCGACGATACGGTGATCCTGGATGTGAACGGTGTCGGCTATCTGGTGCAGTGCCCGGCTACGACCTTGTCGCGATTATCGGCGGGTGCGCCCGCCAGCCTGATGATCGAGATGAAAGTCAGCGACGACGCCATCAAGCTTTACGGTTTCGGCAGCGCCGAGGAACGCGAATGGTTCCGCCTGTTGCAGACGGTGCAGAATGTCGGCGGCAAGGTGGCGCTGGCGGTGCTGTCCACCTTGTCGCCGCGCGACCTGCAGCGCGCGCTGGCGCTGGGCGACAAGGCGATGATCGGCCGCGCCCCCGGTGTCGGCCCCAAGCTGGCGCTGCGCATCGCCACCGAACTGAAGGACAAGGTGCCGTCCATGATACTGGGCGCCGAAGACGGTGGCGCTATCGCTGTGTTGCGCGCCCCGCGTGGGCCTGAGAGCGAAGCGGTATCGGCGCTGGTGCATCTGGGTTACAGCGATGTGCGCGCTGCCGAAGCGGTGGCGCGTGCGGTGCAAGCACTGGGCGAAGAAACCGAAACCGGCGCACTGATCCGCGAAGCGTTGAAGGGCATGGCGCGATGACGGAAAGTAAGGAGCGGCACGCGAAGCGTGTGGGCAGGTCCAGTGGACCTGCGAGAGCGACGAACGCCGCGAACTTGGGCGAGCGGCCGGGATCAAGCTATGGCCAATGATCGTGTAGTGACTCCAGAACGTACCGAAGACGACACGCTGGAAGCCTCGCTGCGGCCCAAGCGGCTGGCCGATTTTGTCGGCCAGCAACAGGCGCGGGAGAATCTTTCCATCTTCATCGATGCCGCCAAGGCGCGCGCCGAAGCGCTGGATCATGTGCTGTTTCACGGCCCGCCGGGCCTGGGCAAGACGACGTTGGCGCAGATCGTGGCGCGCGAGCTCGGGGTCAATTTCCGTTCCACTTCGGGCCCGGTGCTGGCCAAGGCCGGCGATCTGGCGGCCATCCTCACCAACCTGGAACCGCGCGACGTCCTGTTCATCGACGAAATCCACCGCCTCAACCCGGCG
Organism: Alphaproteobacteria bacterium; assembly: GCA_947379335.1. Lineage (GTDB taxonomy): Bacteria > Pseudomonadota > Alphaproteobacteria > Micropepsales > Micropepsaceae > Rhizomicrobium. The sequence continues at coordinate 4,634 of CANCMM010000114.1, forward strand.
GTGGAGGAAATCCTGTACCCCGCGATGGAGGATTACGAACTCGATCTGGTGATCGGCGAGGGACCTTCGGCGCGCTCGGTGAAGATCCAACTGGCGCCGTTCACGCTTGTGGGCGCCACCACCCGCTCGGGCCTGATCACCACGCCGCTGCGCGACCGTTTCGGCATTCCGGTGCGGCTGAATTTCTATACGCCCGATGAATTGCTTTCGATCGTCGAGCGCGGCGCCAAGGTGCTGGGCTTCAACCTGACCCGCGACGGCGCGCGCGAGATCGCCGCCCGCTCCCGCGGCACCCCGCGCATCGCCGGGCGCCTGCTCAAGCGGGTGCGCGACTTCGCCGCCGTGGCCAAGCATGCCTCCGTGGACGCCAAAACCGCCGATGCAGCACTGACAAGGCTGGAAGTGGATGCCAAGGGGCTCGATGCCTTTGATCGCCGCTATCTGACTCTGATTGCCGAGAATTTCGGCGGCGGCCCGGTCGGGATCGAGACCATCGCCGCCGCTCTGGGCGAGGCGCGCGACGCCATCGAGGACATCGTCGAGCCTTACCTGATGCAGCAGGGGCTGGTGCAGCGTACCCCGCGCGGCCGGATGCTGACCAAAGCCGCGTTTGATCATCTGGGGTTAACTTTGCCCGCCCAATCTGCCGCCCAGACCGGCCTTTTCACGGGCGACGAGGATGACTGATTTGAAAGGCCTTGGGACGTTCGACGGCAAGACCCACATCTTGCCGGTCGCCGTCTATTACGAGGACACCGACCTGTCGGGCGTGGTCTATCACGCCAATTACCTGCGCTACATGGAGCGCGGCCGCACCGAGTTTTTCCGCACTGCCGGCATCTCCCGCGCCAACCTGGACGATGAAGAGCCCTCGGCCTGGGCCCTGCGCCGCATTGCCGTGGAATATCACCGTCCCGCCAGGCTGGACGACCAGATCGCGGTCCATTCGGTGCTGACCGGCGTGTCCGGGGCACGGATCAACGTGGTTCAGAAGATCTTCTGTGGCGAAATGCTGCTGGTCGAAGGACGGATCGAAGCCTGCATGATCACGTTAACGGGGAAGTTACGCCGGTTGCCCAAAAACGTACTCGAGACTCTTGCGCCATACGTGACCGCAGAAGAAACTTGAGAATATTCGTCATATTCCGGCCACCATCCCGGGCCATGAACCTGTCATAGTCCGTTGGCGCCAAAAGGTTTTTCCATGATCAAGCAGATCGTCGCCGCTTTCCTGATTCTGGTTGCCGCCCCAACCATGGCGCTGGCACAGGGCGCCCAGAGCGCCCCCATCGCGGCCCCGGTCGGTCCTGCGGCCCAAAGTCAAGGCCTGGCGCCGCCGCCCGGCGCCGCCGCCAGCAGCGGATTGGCCACCGACGTGCTGGGCAGCTTCTCCATCGTGTCGATGTTCATGCGCGCCGACATCATTGTGAAAG
>CANCMM010000115.1:0-6065 GCA_947379335.1 Alphaproteobacteria bacterium
GCAGCTTGAGCCGCTGGGGCAAATCTTCCAGCTTGAACGCGCCGTTCACCACCAAGGACGCCATGCCGGCGCGGCCGTCCATGCCCGGCACCGTCACGCCATAGACATTGGCTTCCAGGATGCCGGGCTCCGCGGCCAGCGCCTCGCCCACCTCGCCGGTCGAGACATTCTCGCCCTTCCAGCGGAAAGTGTCGCCGATGCGGTCGATGAAATAGAAATAGCCATGTTCGTCGCGCCGCATCAGGTCGCCGGTGCGAAACCACATATCGCCGCGTTGGAAGACGTCATGCAGCATCTTCTTGTCGCTTTCGGATTTGGTGGTATAGCCCTCGAACTCGCGGCCGGCGCGCCTGGACATGCCGCCGATGGCCTCGCCCACTTCATCGGCTTCGCATTCGATGCACAGCCCGCCCTCGCCGCGCACCGGCATTTCCTTTTCCACGTCGAAACGCACCACGCGGGATGGCAGCAGCCATTCCAGGTAATCGGGCACCCGGCCCACCGCGCCCACCGTGCCGTCGTAATTCAACATCGAGACATTGCTTTCGGTGGCGCCGTAGAACTCCACGATGCGGGGAATGGCGAAGCGGGATTGAAACTCGCGCCAGATTTCGGGGCGAAGACCGTTACCAGTGATGGCGCGGACCTTGTGACCGCGCTCCAGCGACGAGGGCGGGGCGTTCAACAAAGAGCGGCACAACTCGCCGATATATTCGAACATGGTGGCGCCGTAGGTGTGCACATCGCTCCAGAATTCATGCACCGAGAATTTGCGCTTGATGATCAGCGCCCCGCCCGACAGGAAGGCCAGCCCCACGGCGCAGACCCCGCCGGTGGAATGATAGAGCGGCAGGGGGTCATAGATGCGGTCGCTGGACTTGGGCCGCAGCGCCCCGAAAAAACCGGTCATCATGTACAGCATGCGCATATGGCTGAAATTGGCCGCCTTGGGCAGGCCGGTGGTGCCGGAGGTGTAGATGAAGAATGCGCGATCCTTCAAGGTCACGCCGGCGCGCGCCTGTTTGCCCGGTGATTGTTCTGATGCCGCCGCCAACGCGCTGGTGAGATTGCCCACCTCGCCGTCCAGCGGATCGACGCCTTCGACCCACAGCGCAGGCGGCGCCTCGAACGGTGCATCCAGGAAATTGCGCACCAATTCGGCGCCGACGATGGCATGGCGCGCGCCGGAGACATTGATGGAATGGGACAAGGCCGCACCCACCAGGTTGGTGTTGATCAACGCCACCTGCGCCCCGACCTTGAACATACCCAGCCAGGCGCAGATGAAGTCCGGCCGGTTTTCCATCAGCAGCGCCACCGGTGTGCCGCGCCCGATGCCGCAGCCCAGTGCCCAATGGGCATAGCGGTTGGCGCGCGCATCCAGCTGCGCATAGGTCATCACCTGGTCTTGATAAAGGATCGCCGCATTGCCCGGCCGCGCCCGCGCCTGGCCTTCGACAATGTCCACAATGCTGCGGGTGGAATGGGGCTTGACCAGGCGCAGCAGCCACAGGGTGCGCGCGATGCTGCCAAGATAGACGGCTTCGCGCTTGACTGCGCTTATAAGGCCCAAAGCATTTCTCCCAGCGCAGCTTGAGCCGCGCCCCAGTTCTAATCAAGATAAAGGCATGGATGAGACCTTGGATCTTCGCGGGCTCAAATGCCCCCTGCCCGCGCTGATGACCAGGAAGGCGCTGGCGAAGCTGCCACCCGGCACGGCGCTGACCGTGCTGGCCGACGATCCGATGGCGGTGGTGGACATTCCGCACATGTGCCACACGTGCGGCCACGTCTTTGATGGCGTGACCTCGCGCGATGGCTATAGCGAGTTTTCGATTAGGTCTGGTTCGGCTTAGGCGGCACGGCGTCCGGACCGATGCGGGTGATCACCTCACCGGCGTTCAGCGCGCGCGGCTCCTTGGCCGCCTGGTCCGGCGTCAGCAGCACGATCTCGGCATAGGCCTCGAAGTTGGTGTGCACCACCACATCGACCGCGGGCTCATAGGCAAAGCCCCAGCCGCCCCAATAACCGAAACCCCGGCGGCCATAACCGCCCAAGAACGGATCGGGCGGGCCATAGGGAATGGTCTGGACCGAGGTGTTGGTGCGGGTGTTGCGGGTATCGAACACGAAGTTGGTGTAGCCGGCGGCGCGGGTCACTTCGGCGGCGCGCAGCAAGAGGAAGCTTTCCACCGTCTCGCGTGGGGTCACCGTGTTGCCGGTGAAGGTGACGCGGTAGCGGGTCTGGGTCAGCGCCCGGTCGGTATAGCCGGTGCGCTGGCCTTCAAGCCGGGGAGCATAGGGCGAGGGCGCCATGCACCCGGCCAAAAGACCGGCGATCAGGGTTAAGGGAAGAGCCCTGATGCCAAGATTGGCCAGCGGTCGCCAAGCAGGGTTCAAGGAAGGGTTCAATCGAGTCATGACAAGCTCCTGTCCGTGCCCCTCACGGATTATCCCTCATATTATGGGAACGACGGTGCCCAATTCCTAGTTCCTGATGGGGCTTTTGGGGGGCTTTTTGTGCCGGTGGGTTCCCCGCAGCGCCTTGATATTGCGGGGCTTCCCCCCGGGCCGGAGGTTCATTTTGCACTGCACCCTCTTGCTAAAGGCCGCCGGTCAGTGGAAGTTCGCCCTGTCCGGTGCCGCATTACCGGTCAAAGGTCCAAAACGGGCCGGAACGGCCGGTTGCCGGTCTTAAAAAACGAGCCTTGTGGGGGCCTGAACGATCGCCATGCACGGTCTTTCCCAATTCCTTCAGTTTGCCCTCTGCCTGGTCCTGATCTGCGTTTGCACGCTTTCGGTTCAGCTTGCCGCCTTGGCCTGGGTACGCGTGTTCCGCAAGCAGCCCAATCTTGGCCGCGCCGAATTGGACGATGCCGATCTGCCGCATGTGCTGGTGCAGCTTCCGGTCTGCAATGAAGGCCATCTGGCGGTGCGCGTCGCCGCCGCCGCCGCCGCGATGGACTGGCCGCGCGACCGCCTGACAATTCAATTGCTGGACGATGGTGATGGCGATGGCCATGACGCACTGGCCACCCAGGTGCGCGCCGTGGTTCCCGAAGGCGTGAATTTCCATATCCTGCGCCGCGGCAGCCGCAAGGGTTTCAAGGCCGGCAATCTCGCCTTCGGTCTTTCGCATTCCGATGCGCCCTTCGTGGCTGTGCTGGATGCCGACTTTGTGCCGCCGGCCGATTTCCTGCGCCGCACCGTGCCGGTGCTGCTGGCCGACAGCGGTCTTGCTTTCGTGCAGTCGCGCTGGGGCCATGCCAACCGCGACGCCAACTGGCTGACGCGGGTCCAGGGTCTGTTGCTGGATTCCCATTTTGCGGTGGAACAGGAAGCGCGCTGGCGCGCCGGACTGCCGCTGTCGTTCAACGGCAGCGCCGGCGTGTGGAACCGCACCGCCATCGAACAGGGCGGCGGCTGGACCGGCGATACCCTGACGGAAGATCTGGATCTGTCCATGCGCTGCATGATGCAGGGCTGGCGCGGCGCCATGGTGTCGGACCTTATTGTGCCGGGCGAGTTACCCCAGACCGCCGCGGCGTGGAGAGCGCAACAAGCCCGTTGGACAAAAGGTCATGCCCAGGTGGCGCGCAAGCTTCTGCCCACCATCTGGTCCAGCGCAATGCCCGTCTGGAAAAAGGCGGCCATGACGTTGCAGATGTGCCAGTTCGCCTTCTACATGCTGGCTTTTGGCAGCGCGGCGATCTCGCTGACCCTGATGTATATGGGCGCCGCCTATTATCCGGGCGTGACCTGGCTGGGCCTTCTGGTCACCGTGCTCGGTATCTTTTCCTCCATCGGCTATCTGTTCCTGGGCCAACGCATTTTGAATCGCCAGGGCGAGCCCAAGCTGGTGGCCTCGCTGCTCCTGGCAGTGGTGTTTCCTTCCGGCCTGATCCTGGCCAATACCCGCGCCACCTTCGACGCCTTCTTCTCCAGCCGCATGGATTTCAACCGCACCACCCGGGTGGGCGAGATTCAAAAAGGTGGCTGGCGCGGCGTCCCCGAACTGGTGGTGGGCGTGGTGCTGCCCATCTTCGCTTTCGCCGAATCCAACTGGAGCGCCCTGTTCTTCTTCTTTGCGGTATCGGGGCTTGTTTCCATCGGCGCCATGGGCGCCATCGCCCCCCGCGCCGTTCGCCAGCAGATTACCCCGGGCGAGTGAGAGCTGCGGTCGGTGGCGGCGAAAGCCGATGCCGACAATTTGGTCCAGCGGACCAAATTGAGCAGCGAGCGCGCCGAGCCAAAGCGAGGCGCAACGGATACAAGCGCAATCGTCGTGGTTAGCGAACAGTAAAAAAATCCCGGCGCTTTTTAATTCCTAAAATCCGATGCATTGGCCTAACGCTGCCTTGGTGCGCCCGCGCCTAACCTGCAGGCGGGTTGAGGTGTGTGGGTCATGGGTATCATCGGAAAATTCGTAGCAGTCGCCGCGCTCGCGCTGGCGCTGGAAGGCTGCGCCAGCAGCGGCGATGACGTGATGGATTACGCCCAGACGCCGATGCCGCGCGAACGCGGCCATGCCCATGTCGAGAATGACGGCCATGCCCCACTGCAATGCGTGCCGTATGCGCGCGAACATTCCGGCATCAAGATTTTCGGCGACGCCTATACCTGGTGGGACAAGGCGGCCGGCAAATATCAGCGTGGCAACCTGCCGGAACCGGGCGCGGTGATGGTGCTGAACAATTATGCCGGCGGGACCAGAGGCCATGTCGCGGTGGTGCGCCGCGTGGTGGGCGCGCGCGAGATCCGCATCGACCACGCCAACTGGCTGGATGACGGCTCCATCTATGTGAACAACCCGGTTGAAGACGTCAGCAGCGGCAACGACTGGTCGATGGTGCGGGTCTACAATCTCAAGACCGGCGGCTGGGGCGCCAAGCTCTATCCGGTGCAGGGCTTTATCGGCGGGTCCGGTAGCGACAGCGTACCCGACGCGAAAGATCGTCCCGATCTGGTGGCAGATGGCGGCGGCGGCATGGGTGCCACTGCCCTGATCGGCGAAATAAACTAGCCAGGCCAGCGACTTACTCCCTCCGCTGCGCTATTCTGCCTCTCCCCACTGTGAGCGAATCGGGACTGAGCCTAGTGTCCCGCCCCTTGCGGACCTGAGGGGGTACGCAATCGAGGGTTTACACGTCCTTTGATGCCACACCGCCTGTGATCACAAACCTGCCCGAGCCTGGACAGACACCCGCATCGGAGCCGGTGGTGGAGCATCACGCCAGCGATCCGCTCGCGGGCGTGCCCGAGGGCGAGGGCGAGCACAAGGCGCCCGACTGCAACCGCCACACCATGTTCGGCCTGATGCTGGGCGCGATGGGCGTGGTGTTCGGCGACATTGGCACCTCGCCGCTTTATGCCTTGAAGGCCACGGTGCTGGCCACCGAAGGCGGCTTGCCCAATCATGTTGCGGTGATGGGTTCGCTCTCCATGATCTTCTGGGCGCTGATCCTGGTGGTGACAGTCAAGTATGTGCTGATCATCATGCGCGCCGACAATAATGGCGAGGGCGGCACGCTGGCGCTTGCGGCCTTGGCGCACCGCTCGCCGGGCATGACGCGCCGGACCAAGGCCACCATCGGCATCGGCGCCATTGTCGGCCTGGCACTGTTCTTCGGCGACGGCATGCTGACCCCCGCCGTGACCGTGCTGTCGGCGGTGGAAGGCCTGAAGGTCGAGAACCCGCACTTCGCGAACTTGGTGGTGCCGCTGTCGCTGATCATCCTGGCCAGCCTGTTCCTGTTCCAGAGCCGCGGCACCCACAAGATCGGCCGGCTGTTCGGGCCGGTGATGGTGTTGTGGTTTATCGCGCTGGGCGGCTTTGGCCTGGCCTCGCTGCTGCAAACCCCCGGCATCCTGGCCGCCTTCAATCCCTGGTATGCGCTGCTGATGTTCCTGCATGCGCCCTGGGTGGCGTTCGTGTCTCTGGGCGCGGTGGTGCTGGCGGTCACGGGCTGCGAAGCGCTGTATGCCGACATGGGCCATTTCGGCCGCAAGCCCATCCAGTATGCCTGGCTGCTCGTGGCGCTGCCCGCCTTGTTGCTGAATTATTT
>CANCMM010000116.1:0-6037 GCA_947379335.1 Alphaproteobacteria bacterium
GGTGCCAGCGCAAGGCACCTGAGTAAAGTCTGGCCGCTTGCGCGAATGCCCCCTAAGCTGGCGCCAACAGGGGGCACGCCATGACCGAGACGCTGGAAAAGTCCGCGGTGCGCGCCGTCGCCTGGCGCGTGTTGCCGCTGCTGTTTGCCGCCTATTTCGCCGCCTATATCGACCGGGTGAATGTCGGCTTTGCCAGCCTGACCATGAACGCGGCGCTGGGCCTGAATGCCGAGCAGTATGGCCTGGCGGCGGGACTGTTCTTTATCGGCTATGTCGCCTGCGCCGTGCCGTCCAATCTGGTGCTGGCGCGGCTGGGCGGGCGCACCTGGCTTCCCATCCTGATGGTGGTGTGGGGCGTGGCGTCGGCGATGACCGCCTGGGTCAACACGCCGATGGCCTTTTATGTCGTGCGCTTTCTGCTTGGTATCGGGGAAGCGGGGCTTCTGCCCGGCCTGCTGTATCTCATGACCTTGTGGTTTCCCGGAAAATACCGGGCCCGGATGTTGACCCTGCTCGGCCTGTCCACGCCCTTTTCCATCGTGGTGGGATCGCTGATCTCCGGTCCCATCCTGATGCTGGACGGCCTGGGCGGGTTTGCGGGATGGCAATGGCTGTTCGTGCTCCAGGCCCTTCCCACCATTGTGCTGGGCGTGGTGTTCTGGCTGGTGCTGCCCAACGGCCCGGCCGAGGCGCGCTGGCTGCCGCCGCCGGAGAAGGCATGGCTGGTGGCGCAATTGGCGCACGAGCGTGACACCCGCGAACAGGTGCAGCGCTTCAGCGTCAGGACGGCGCTGTCCAGCCGGGTGGTGTGGCTGGCCGGGTTGGCCGGCGCCGGAATCAATGGCGCGGCTTATGGCCTGATCCTGTTTCTGCCGCAGATGATCCATGCCTTGGGCGTCTCCACCCCCATGGCGCCGCTGGTCAATGCCATTCCCTTTGTCGTGGTGTCGGCGGTGATGATGGCTTGGGCCGCCCATTCCGATCGCACCATGGAGCGCAACTGGCACGCCGCCATTCCCGCCGCCATTGCGGGTGTGGCGCTGATGTCCTGCGCGGTGCTCACCAACCCGCTGGCCATCATGGTGGCGCTGACCGTCGGGTTGACCGGCGTGTTTTGTTATGTGTCGGTGTTCTGGGCGGTGCCGTCGGCGATGCTGAGCGGCGCCGCCGCGGCTGCCGGACTGGCGCTGATCAATGCCCTGGCCAATATCGGGAGTTTCTTCGGGCCCTATATGGTCGGCTGGGTGAAGAATTCCACCGGCAGTTTCTCGCTGGGGATCATGCTGCTGGGCTGTGGGCCGCTGCTGTCGGCGGTGATTGCCGCGACCTTGCGTTCGGCCCGCAAGTTCGAGCCGCCTTCCGCGTAATTGTGGCGCCTAGTAGCAGATGGAAAAGGTCGAGGCCATGCCGGTGGTGGCGCCGCCGATCAAATTGGGCAAGGGGCAGCCCGGTGCGTCGATGCTGCGCCGCTTTTCATAAGCGCCCACCAGGGTGCGGCCATCGGGCGCCAGGACCAGTCCCTGTTTCTTCCATTTATCCCATGCGCTTTGCGGCAGGCAGACCGTAGCGCCGGGCAGGTGCGAGCCGGGCAATTGCTCCGGCCGGCGGCACACCGCAGGCTCTTCCATAGCGGCGGCCGGCTCGACGGCCAATTGCGGCGGCACGTTCACGATGACGCCCACATCGGTATCGACGCGTGCGAGAGCGATCTGGTGCGGCGCCGGTGCAATGACAGGGCTAGCGGCGCGCGGACGCTGCGGCGCGGCGATTTTGGGCAGCGGCGGCGTGGGCATCGTGGGCAGGATCATTGGCGGTGCGGCCAGCACGGAGGCGACGCGGGCGGCGACGACCGGCGGCAGCATGCCCGCCGCCAGCGGCAGCATCAGCACCAGCGCGCCGCCCAGGCCTAGAGCTGCGCCCTTCGCGGGATGCAGCGCCATGACCTGGTTGCGCGCCATGATGGCGCCCAGCCGCATTTCCAGGTCCGAGCCGGACACGCCGGAAGCGCACGCCAGCGGCGACTGAACATAGAAGCGGCAGATCTTGAGGATGCCCTCGGCATAGACCAGCGGGCGAATGCCGCTGCCCACCACGCTTTCGTCACAGGCGCGCTCGCGCTCTTCGACCAGGCGGCTGCCGATCCACCACACCAGTGGGTGAAACCAGAACAGGCCTTCCACCAGCATGTGCATCGCCGCCAGCAGATTGTCGCGGCGGCGCAGGTGGCACAATTCATGCGCCAGGATGGCGTCCATCTCGCCCTGCGTCAGCTGTTGGCTCAGGCCGTGCGGCAACAGGATCACCGGCCGCCAGATGCCGACCAGACCAGGTTCGAGGAAGGACGAAGCCGATTTCACCGGCACCGGCGCGTTCGAGGCGACGGAGCTTGCCGCGCGCAGGCAACTGCGCAGCTCCAGCCAGCGCGACAGGCACAGCAGCATGATGGCGACCAGGCCCACGAACCATACGATCCCTGCGACTTCGGCGGCCGGGATATGAGCGGGGGCGGGCATCATCAACGGTGCGGCCAGATGCAAGGACGTGGCGGCGGGACGGATTGCGAAGAGCAGCGGCGCGGCCATGTCGGGTGTGACAGCGCCCAGCAGCACGCGGCCCAGCGCCGCCAGCGCGGCGAAGGGCACCAGGAATTTCATGGAGGCGGCGAACCACAGCGTGAAGCGCAACGCGGCAGACTGCCGGCGGAACAGCGGCATCAGCGCGGCGATGCCGGCGGCGAACAGAGTGGACTGCCACAGATGGTCCAGCAGGGCTGCGATCATGCCGGATCCTTTTCCGCCAGCGCCCGCACCAGCTTTTCAGCTTGCTGCACTTCTTCCAGGCTCAGCTTGCCCGCCTCGATCAGGTGGGTCATCACCGGCTGGCTGCGGCCGCCGAACAAAGCGAGAAGATCGTCCACCAGCCGGCGCTGCGCGGCACTGCGCGACACCGCCGCTTTATAAATGTGCGCGTTGCCGATCTTTTTGACCTTGGTGACCGCTTGCTTGGTTTCCAGCCGCCCGATGGTGGTTTGGATGGTGGTGTAGGCGGGGCGGCCCTTCTTGGGGAACTGTTCCTGGATCTCGCGCACCGACAATGCGCCGCCCGGCGACCACAGCGCCTCCATGATCTGCAATTCCAGCTTGCTGAGCCGCGGCGGCGCCATGCGCGTTCCTACTATGGTTATGGGTTTTATACCGCAACCTGTGGGAAGCGGCAATCGCGCGTCACTCACAGATCATGCTGAAGTTGACGGAGATCATTGCGATGGTGGCGCCGCTGCCCATTGTGGCCGGATGGCAGGCGCCCGGATTGATGCTACGCCATTTCTCCGACGGCACGTCATGCAGGCCGTCGGCGGCGACATCCATGCCGTCATTGCGATAGCGCTTCCATTCCGCGTTGGTCTTGCACACTTCGGGGCCTGGCAGGCGCGAATTGGGCATGACCTGGGGCGGGCGGCAGGTGATGGCCAGGGGCTCGCCTTCACCGTTGGGAAAATGGGAATAGGCGGTGCCGGGCTGCTGCGCCATCGCGGGCCCAATGAGCGGTACAGCGAGCAGCAGGGATATGAGCAGGGCAGGGGCTTTTGTCATCGTTTCCTCTCTCAATCGCAAACCATGTTCATGGTGGCGCCGCTGGTGGTGCCGCCGGCGACGCCGACCTGGCGGCAATTGCGCCCCGGTCCGACATTGCTGGCCTTCAGCGTGATGTCGTGCTTGCCGTCCGGCGCCACGTCCATGCCGTCGCGGCGATATTGCGCCCACACCGAATTCTTCTTGCACACTTCAGGACCGGGCAGTCTTTCGCCCGGAATGCGCTGGGGCGGCCGGCAGGTGATGGCATTGGGATCACCTTCGCCGGTAGGGAAGGCCGCGTAGGACTTGTCTTGTGCGAGTGCCGGCATGGCCAGCAGCAGAAGGGACAGGATCACCATGCGCATTGGGACATCCTCTTGTGTTTCCACGGCGGATGGTATTTCCTACTATACGTGTTGGAGGAGTTCAAGAGCGATGCACTTTAAGACTGCCCTGGGTCTGGTCTCGCTCCTGGCGGTGCCGGCGGCGGCGCAAACGCCGGCCCCGGCACCTGCACCCCCCATGCATCTGGAAAGCGTCACCGTCACGGCCACCAAGGCGTCGGAAGCGGCGATCGACAGTTTCATCGGCACCCGCGCCACCGCCACCCGCGTGGCGAACAAGCTGGCGCGCTGGCGCCGGGCCATCTGTCCACAAACCCAGGGTCTTGGTCCCACCTATGCGAAATTCGTCACGGGCCGTATCCGCGAGATCGCGGAAACCGTCGGCGCGCGGGTCAATGAAGACGAGACGTGCACGCCCAATATCGAGATCGTGTTCACCACCGCGCCGCAAGGCCTGCTGGACAGCGTGCGCAAGGAACATCCCGGTTACCTGGGCTACTACGACAATCAATCCCAGGCGGACAAACTGGCGACGGTCACCCATCCCATCCAGTCCTGGTACACCACCGCCACCGGCGATCTCACCGGCGAGCCGCAGGTGGATGGCGGCAAGAAGCAGGGCGTTGAATTCCAGGCGCTGAGCATGACCGTGACGGCGCCGGGCGGGCTGGGGTTGGCGCCCAGCATGCAGACCTTCAGCATGCCCAGCGCAACTGCGCGCAGCACCACCGGCTCGCGCAACAGCGACGGGCTGAGCAGCGAGTTCTTCCATATTCTGATCGTGGCCGAGCCGGCCAGGCTGTACGATCATGATGTGGGCACCATCGCCGATTACGTCGCCATGCTGGCTTTGTCCCAGCCCGGAGCGCCGGACCGTTGCGAGGCCTTGCCCAGTATCACCAATCTGCTGGCGCCCAATTGTGCCACCATCGCGCGCACCATCACCGATGGCGACCTCGCCTATCTGCGTGGTCTCTACAAGATGTCACCGACCTCGACCCTGCAAGGCCAGCGCAACGAGATGCGCTTCCAGATGGAAAAGACGCTGGTGACGGACAAGAAGTGATCAGGGCTTGGCCGCCGCCTGCTGGCGCGCCAGTTCCTTGCGATAGGCCGCTTCGCGGTTGGTGATGTAAGCCTTGTAGCCCGCCGGATCGATAAAGGGATTGGCGGCGCCGGCCTTCAGCCTGGGATACTTGGCGTCCATGCCGTAGTAATCGCCGTGTGCGCCCAGGAACACATCCACCGGCAAGGCCTTCAGCACTTTGAATGTCTGCTCATAGTCCTGCACGATCTGCGGATAGGTCTTGTTGCCCACCAGCACATAGCCGGGATTGACGTTGGGGCTGCCGACAATCGCCACGTCCAGGGTCTTGCCGCCGTCCTGCACTTTCAGGGTCCAGGTGGTGCAGCCGCGGGTGTGGCCCGGGGTCTTGTGCGCGGTCAGGGTGGTGCCGCCCAGCGAAACCGTGTCGCCATCATGCAGCACGCGGCCGACCTTGATCGGCGGGTAGAGATATTCGGGAACGTTATTGTACTGGAAATCCAGCTTGCCGCCGGATTCCACGGTCGGCACGTCGGCGTCCATCACTTCATAAGTGGCGCCGGTATCCTTCACCACCTGCGCGCTGCCGGCATCGTGGTCGAAATGGGCGTGGCTGATCAGCAGCACCTTGGTGTCGCTGTACTTGAAGCCCAGCTTGGCGATGCTGTCCTTGATCATCGGGACATTTCCCTCCAGCCCCGAATTGACCAGGATGTTGCCCGCAGGCGTGGTGATCAGGTAGTTCGCCTGGCCCTTGGAGCCGACATAATAAATGTTGGCGATGACGTGATGCGCCGGGAAGGGCACCAGATATTCGTTGGCGGCGTTGGCCGGCAGCGAAGCGGCGGACAGAAGGCCGATCAGGCCCAAGGCAAAGGTGCGCAGCATCACGAGGTCTCCCTGTTTGCCGGGGAGATTAGAGCGGAATGGAGCGGCGGCAATGAGGCCGATCAGGCCAAGGGCGAGGTTGCGAAGCATCGGCGAGAACTCCGTAAGGGCTCTATTGCAACGGTATGGGACTAGCGCTTCGCCGGTGTCCGGCGCGTGGCGGGCTGGCTGGCGTCTTGTGCATT
>CANCMM010000117.1:0-6037 GCA_947379335.1 Alphaproteobacteria bacterium
GACGAAGGCCTCGATGGAGGAAACCGTTTCGGTGCGGCGGAAGCCCAGCGCATACAGGGTCGCGCGCGTCGCGGTGCGGTTTGACGGCACCGGATCGTAAATCAGCACGTCGACACTGTCGTAGGACAGCCTGCTCATCACCCACCGCACGTATTATTATTTATTGCGATGAGAATGCGGCGGACCGCGTTAACAAAGGGTCAGGTGACTTGGTTAAACGCGCTTAACAGCCGTGATAATGCTCAGAAAATCCGATGCTTTCAGGCTGGCGCCGCCCACAAGCGCGCCATTCACTTCCGGCAGGTTAAGGATATCGGCGGCATTGTCCGGTTTCACCGACCCGCCATACAGGATGCGCATATCCCGCGCGCCCTCGCCCAGCCGCCGCACCAGGCAGCTTCGGATATGGGCGTGCATCGCCGCAATGTCATCCAGGGTCGGCGTCTTGCCGGTGCCGATGGCCCAGACCGGCTCATAGGCGATTGTGGTGTTCTGGGGCGTGGCGCCGTCCGGTACGCTGGCATCCAATTGTCCGGAACAGATGCCGTGGGCATTGCCGGCATCGCGCTGGGCTTCGGTCTCACCGACACAGATGATGGCGCTCAGCCCTGCCCGCCAGGCGGCTTGTGCCTTGGCGGCGACATCGCTGTCACCCTCGCCGTGAAACTGGCGGCGCTCGGAGTGACCGACGATCACGCTGGAAGCGCCCGCGTCCTTCAGCATCGCCGCCGAGATGTCGCCGGTGAAGGCGCCGCCATCCCTGGCGCTGCAATCCTGGCCACCCAGCGCGAAGCCGTCTTTCACCACCGCCGCCTGGGCCAGAAGCGTGAAAGGCGGACACACCAACACCTCACAGGCCGACGCCGCCGTCGCCAGCGCCGCCTTCAGCGACACCAGTTCGGCAAGGCTGGCGGCCAGCCCGTTCATCTTCCAATTTCCCGCCACCAGCGGACGCATGCATAACCCCTTGTAATTCCGGGCCTTCCCCGGCAAAACCCTCGCGGATTCGCGGCTTGCGGCGCGGGTTCCCCCTCCCTATCATCCGCCGCCTTCCCGCGCCACGCCCTTAAGTCACGGAATTGCCGTCATGATTCAATGGATGCACACCCTTTCCAAGTCCTGGATGGCCACCTTGCTGATGGGCGGCCTGACCCTGAGCTTTGTCGTGTGGGGTATCGCCGACGTCTTCACCGGCGCTTCCACCGCTGCTGTCGCCACCGTGGGCGGCACCGATATCGGCCAGGCGGAATTCCAGCGCACCTATCGCAACTTCCTGCGAAACCAGGGCCAGCAGATGGGCACCGAGATCACGCCCGAAATGGCGCAGCGCATGGGCCTGGGCCAAGTGGCGCTGCAGCAGATGGTCAGCCGCACCGCGCTGAACAATGAAGCCAGGACTCTGGGCCTGACCGTGTCCGATGCGGCGGTGGCCGGAAATGTGCGCGCCATGGCGCCGTTCCGCGGCACCCTGGGCCAGTTCGACCGCCGCGTCTTCGTGCAGGCGATCAACACCGCTGGCTATACCGAGGACCAGTTCCTGGAGGAAATCCGCCAGGACATGACGCGCGAGCAGCTGACCACCGCGGTGGAAAGCAATTTTGCCGTGCCCCCCACCTATGCCCTGGCGCTGTTCCAGTACATCAATGAAAAGCGCGCCGCCGAATATATCGTGCTGTCGCCGGAGCAAGCGGGCGAAGTGCTGGTCCCCAGCGACTCTTACCTGGCCGCCTATATAAAGACCCATCCCGACCGCTATTCGACGCCGGAATATCGCGACGCCGACTATGCCGCCATTACCCCCGCCGACGTGATGGGCGGCATCACCGTCACCGATGCGCAGCTGAAGCAGGCCTACGACGCGCAGAAGTCCACCTATGTGATCGCCGAAAAGCGCGACGTGCAGCAGATCGAGTTCAAGACCCAGGCCGAAGCCGCCGACGCCAGCGCCAAGATCAAGGCCGGCATGACGTACGAGGAATTGGCCAGCCGCCGCGGTCTCAAGCCGGCGCAGATCAGCCTGGGTACCCTGGCGCAGGACGAACTGCCCGACGCCGAACGCGCCAAGGCGATCTTCGCCCTGCCGCTCAATCAGGTCAGCGAGCCGATCAAGACCGGCTTTGGCGGCTATGCGTTGGTGCGGGTCACCAAGATCGCGCCCGGCACCAGCAAGACTCTGGCCGATGTGAAGGACGAGCTGACCAAGACGCTGACGACCCAGTTGGCCGCCGCCAAGCTGGTGGATGCGGTCAATGCCTATACCGATGCCCGCTCCGGCGGCGCTGAAATGAAGGACGCGGCCAAGAAGGCCGGCATGAAGGTGTCGCATCTGGCCAGCGTGGACATCACCGGCGCGGGAAAAGACGGCGCCAAGGCCGATGTGCCCGCCGATCCGGAATTCCTGCCCGCATTGTTCAAGGGCGAAGTGGGCGAAGACACCGATCCCTTCGCCACCAAGCTGGGCGGCTATTACACCATCCACGTCAACGGCCAGACCCCGCCCAAGCTGAAGCCGCTGGACCAGGTGCGCGCCCAGGCCCTGTCCGACTGGACCGCCGAGCAGCGCGGCACATTGCTGGCCAAGCGCGCCCAGGCACTGGCGCTGCAGGCCGGCAAGGACAAGTCGCTGGATGCCGTCGCCAAGGAATTGAAAGTGCCGGTGCAGCACAGCCCGGCCCTGACGCGGCAGACCAATGACACCATGTTCAACGAAGCGATGGTGACCAAGCTATTCAACGCCCCGGCCGGTGGCGTGGAGTTCGGGCCGCAAGGCGCGTCGGGCAATTACGTCATCGCCCGCATCACCGGCATCGCCCATCCGCCGCTGAACCCGCGCGATCCGGGCTTCCAGGGCGGCCTGATGCGCTTCTCCCAGTCGGTGGCGGGCGACTTCTCCATCGCCCTGGCCAATGCGGCCCGCGTTCGCCAGACCGTGAAAGTGAACCAGAAGCTGGTCCAGTCGGTGACGGGCGCGAACCAGTGACCGTGCCATGATCGAGCCGGCTTTCGACGCGTTCGCTTCCGGTTATGCGCAAGGCCGCGCCCAGCTTGTCTTCACCCGGCTGGTGGCCGACCTGGAGACGCCAGTCTCCGCTTTCCTCAAGCTCGGCGATGGCAAGGACAATGCCTTTCTGCTGGAAAGCGTCCAGGGCGGCGAAACGCGCGGGCGCTATTCCATCATCGGCCTGAAGCCGGACCTGATCTGGCGCTGCCGCGGCGGCGTCGCCGAGATCAACCGCAGCGCCCTGACCAACGCCGACAGCTTCACGCCGGAAAGCGCCAAGCCGCTTGTGTCGCTGCGCGCCCTGACCAAGGAGACGCAAGCGACGATCCCGATCGGCCTGCCGCCGATGGCCACCGGCCTGTTCGGTTACCTGGGCTATGACATGGCGCGGCAGGTGGAAAACCTGCCCAATCCGCCGCCCGACACCTTGGGCCTGCCCGACGCCATCCTGCTGCGGCCCACCATCACCGCCATCTTCGACAGCGTGAAGGACGAGATCATCGTCATCACCCCGGTCTGGCCCGACAAGGCAGTGGACGCAAAAGCTGCTTACGCCCGCGCCACCGCGCGGCTGGATGAAGCCGTCGCCGCGCTGGAAGCCCCTGCCCCGCATCCGGCGCCGGTGCCTGCGAACCTGCCCACCGGCGTACCGGTCGAATCCAACATGACCAAGGACGAGTATTTCGCCGTGGTGGCGCGCGCCAAGGAATACATCATGGCGGGCGACGTGTTTCAGGTGGTGCCCAGCCAGCGCTTCCGCCGCCCCTTCACCCTGCCGCCCTTCTCGCTCTACCGCGCCCTGCGCCGGCTGAACCCTTCGCCGTACCTTTATTACCTGTCGATGCCGGGCTTCCAGATCGTGGGCTCCAGCCCCGAAGTGCTGGTGCGCCTGCGCGACGGCAAGGTCACCATCCGCCCCATCGCCGGCACGCGCTGGAGGGGCAAGACGCCCGAGGAAGACAAGGCGCTGGCCGAAGACCTGATGAGCGATCCCAAGGAACGGGCGGAGCATCTGATGCTAATCGACCTGGGCCGCAACGATGTCGGCCGCATCGCCAAGACCGGCGCGGTGAAAGTCACCGACAGCTTCTTCATCGAGCGCTACAGCCATGTGATGCACTTGGTGTCGAACGTCGAAGGCGAAATCCGTGACGGTCTGGACGCGGTGGACGCGCTGGCGGCGGGCCTGCCCGCCGGCACATTGACGGGCGCGCCCAAGATTCGCGCCATGGAAATCATCGACGAGTTCGAAAAGGAAAAGCGCGGCGCCGCCTATGCCGGCGCGGTCGGCTATTTCGCCGCCGACGGCTCGATGGACACCTGCATCGTGCTGCGCACCGCCCTGGTCAAGGACGGCATCATGTATGTGCAGGCCGGCGGCGGCGTGGTCGCGGACTCCGTGCCGGAAGCCGAGTATCAGGAGACCATCAACAAATCCAAAGCCCTGCTCGCCGCCGCCGAGGAAGCCGTCCGCTTCGCCAGCGCGGCGAAGAAGGGCCAGTAGCTTTAAGTCAGACCGCGCGCGCCACCCGCGACTCGGCGGCTGGACATATTTGGCCTAGAGTGGAGGCCCTGCCCGCCGCACGTTTTCATCTTCACAACAAAAAAGAGGAAACACCATGCGCATCCAGCTCGCTGTTCTTGCACTTTCGTTCTTGGTCCTGCCCGCGCTTGCGCAAACCACCTTGCGCGGTGCGCCCGATGAGACCTTCAAGTATCTTTCCCATGACCAGATCACCAAGGGCCTGATGAAACCCTGGCCGGGCAAGGCCTATTCCTCGGTCTTCGGCTCCGACCATGAATATTTCTTCGTCGAATTCGTCAAGCGGCTGGACCATGGCAACTATGTCGAACATCACACCCACTGGATCGACCAGACCACCATCCTGTCGGGCGAAGGCATCCTCACCATCGGCGGCACAATCGCAGATCCCGAGAAAATCGCGCCCGGTGAGATATGGGGACACAAGCAGGTGGGCGCCAGGACCATCCATGTGCGGCCGGGCGACTTTGTCCTGATCCCCACCAACACGCCGCATCACTTCGACGCCCTTCCGGGCACGGAGCTCAATTACGTCGTTTACAAGCACCGGGTCTAGCGGGCCGCGAATACTGCCGGGGCCTTGCGCCGCATCGCCTCGTCCAGCGGCACCAGGGTGACGCCATGGTCCCGCGCCAGCCAGTCCTTCAGCAGCCGCAAGGTCGCGTCATGGGGATGGCCGATGGCGATGGCGACGCCGCTGCGTTTGGCTTCCCGCGCCAGCATTTCCAGCTGGGCGCTGACCGCCGCCTCGCGCGGGTCGTCGTCCAGGAAAACGTCACGTCCCGCCGTCATCACGCCCGCAGCATGCGCCGCTGCCGGCACGCGGCTGTCCGGCCCGGTGCGGGAATCGAAGAAGAACAGGTGCCGCGCCCGCAAGGTCGCCATCACCGGCGCCAGCGCCACCGCATCGGCGGTGAAGCGGCTGCCTTCATGGTTGTTGATCCCGACCAGGCCGGGCACTCGCGCCAGGTTCCAGCCCAGGCGGCGGGCGATTTCGTCCGGCGTCATGCCGGTCTTGAGCGTCATGGGTCCCGGGTCCTCGCGTCCCAGCGCCTGCATCGGCACATGCGCCAGCACCAGGTGACCCTTGCGCGCGGCCGCTTCCGCCAGGAACGGCGTGGTCTCGGCAAAGGGCAAGAACGACAGCGCCACGGCCTGGGGCAGCGCCATGGCGCGGTCGGTGCCGGCCAGGTCTTCGCCCAAATCGTCGATACAGATGGCAATAACCGGTCGCGCGCCGCGCAACGCCGGCGGCGGACCTCTGTGCATCTCCCGGATCGCCTGGTTCAGCCATTCCGGCATGGCGGACGGCGTCACCGGATACAGGACCTGCGGCGTGTAGCGGCTTTCGGTAAAGCCTTGCGGCACAGCGAAGCGGGCGATGCCATGCGCCAAGCCGTCCGGTGCTGCGGCTTCTGCGGCGATGCCCGGCACGGCGGCTTCCAGAAATTTGGGAAGGCCCGCCAGCGCTGCAGCTCCGCCCAGCACCAACC
>CANCMM010000118.1:0-6035 GCA_947379335.1 Alphaproteobacteria bacterium
TCACTTCGGCGGTGCCCAGCGCCAGCGACGCATTGGCCTGCAGCGGCGAGGTGATGCCCACGCGCTTGGCGGCGGCGACAACGTTGCGCATGCCCACTTCCTGGGCAAGGTTCACGGTGATGGTGTTGACGCTGTGCGCCAGCGCATCCGCCAGGGTCAGGGTGCCGTAATTCTTGCCGCCGAAATTGGTGGGGCGGTAGCCGCCGATATCCACCGCTTCGTCATCGCGGGTTTCCCAGGGTGTGATGCCGGCTTCCAGCGCCGCCAGATAAACGAACGGCTTGAAGGCCGAGCCGGGCTGGCGATGCGCCTGGGTGACACGGTTGAACACCGAATCCTGGTAATCCACGCCGCCGATCATGGCGCTGACCGCACCATCGGGTTTCATCACCACCACCGCCGCTTCGCTGGTGCGGGTCTTTTTGCCGGATTTGTTGATGGTGCGCAGGGCAGCCAGCCGCGCCGCTTCCTGGATTTTCGGCTCCAGCGTGGTGTGTACGATCATGTCGGCGCTGGGCGCCACGCCGTTCACCGTCGCCATCTTCGTCGCTTCGTCGGCGGCGGTATCCAGAAAATAGTTGCGCGCATCGCTGCCGGCGCGGTCGGTGATCTTGGCCGGATTGGCGCGGGCCTCGGCCGCCTGGGCTTCGGTGATGACACCATTGTCCACCATCGAATCCAGCACCAGGGAGGCGCGCTGCTGGGCACGCAGCAGATCGCGGCGGGGCGAAAAGACCGACGGCGCGCGCGTCAGAGTCGCCAGCATGGCGGCCTGCGCCAATGTCAGTTGCCGCGCGCTGGTGCCGAAATAGACGCGCGCCGCGCCGTCCACGCCATAAGCGCCGCTGCCCAGGTAAATGCGGTTGAGATAGAGCTTGAGGATGTCCTGCTTGGTCAGGGTTTTTTCCAGGCCCGCCGCGTCGATCAGCTCGGTCAGCTTGCGCGACATGGTGCGCTGCTGCTGGGTGTAGACGATCTTGGCGGTCTGCTGGCTGATGGTGGAACCGCCGGCGACCCAATGGCGCGCACGCAGGTCCAGCAGCAAGGCGCGGCCCAGGCCCAACGGATCGATACCGTTGTGATAATAGAAGCGGCGGTCTTCCATCGCGATGAAGGCGGCCGGCAGATAGGCCGGCATTTCTTCCAGCTTCAACCGTTCGCCCACGACGGCGCCGCGATGGCCGACATCGTTACCCGCCGAATCCAGGAAGGTGAAGGCCAGCGGCCGGTTGACGGCATACAGGTCGATGGCCGGATCTAGCCGGGGCGCGAACAGGCCCAGCACCAGCGGCGTCAGGTACAGCAGCGCCAGCGGCACCGCGAGTATCGCCATGATGATGGCGAAAGCCGGGCCATAGGGCTCGGCGGCTTTGGCAAGCCGGCGCAGATCGTCGTTGTCGGGAAGCGGCATGGGGCGGATAGCTGACCGATATTTGCGGCGGATTCAAGGTGCGGGGCGGGGGCCGCCATGCCAAGGTTGCGCCATGTGGGACGGCATGACCTTGATTCCGGGGCGGCAATGCGGCGCCTGCACCGTCTGTTGCACGGCGCCTTCCATTAACAAGCCGGAAATCCAGAAGCTGTCGGGTGCGGCCTGCCGCCATTGTGTGGGTGGCGGCTGCGCCATCTATGACAACCGCCCGCCGGTGTGTCGCGCCTTTTATTGCGCCTGGCGGACGGTGGATATTTTCGGCGAGGACTGGCGGCCCGATAAATCGGGCGTGCTGGCCTATGTCGAGACAGAAGGCATCAGCGAAGACTTCGATCTTGCCACCGGCATCGGCCTGATGCTGGTGGACAATCCACTCAAGACCGTGCGGCAAAGATGGTTCCAGGATTTCGTGGTCACCGGCGTAACGAGCTCGATACCCTTGTTCCTGTCGCTGCCGGGCCCGCGCGGCTACCAGGCGGCGACCGTGTCGCTCAACACCGAGCAGATGCTGGACGCCATCGCGCGCGGGGCGGTGAAAGACGGGCTGGAAGCGGCGCTGAAGATTTTGCGCAGCTGGGATTTCCAGCCGGCGGCGATCACCTATAGCGGCAACGACGTCAGCACCTAGCTTGTCGCCTTGGCCTTGTGCGCCGCCATGATCCGCATCAGCTGGTTGCGGACCGAGCTGCCGCTCAGTTGCCCGCTTTCGGCATAGCCTTCGGCCTTCAATTGCTTGCGGATGGCATTGAGACTTTCGCATCTGCCTTCTTCGGCCAGGGCGAAAGCGCGCTCCATGCAGGTCGGACGATCAATCATGCGCCACTCTACGCGGTGGCGCAGCGTTTCCCTAATGCGCGCAAAGCAAGAAGCCCCGCATCTTGCGATGCGGGGCTTCCCTTGACGCTTGGGGCCCTATGGGGAGGGGCATACCACGGGCCTTACGCCCCAAGTACCGTGCAATACAACGGGATTGCGCGATTCAAAGAACTACAGGCGGACTTCGCGGATGAAGCGGCCGTTGTAAGGATCGACCCGGACGAACACGATCCGGCCGAAACGGTCATGGGTGCGGACCACATAGCGGTCATGCATGAAATAGGGCGTACCGATCACGCGATAGCGATGGAAGCGCAGCGACTGCTCCAGGCGGACGCGGTCGACAAAGGCGCGGCGCTCAAAGCGCTCATGGCGGTAACCATCGCGGCGGTCGAAGTGGTGATCCCAGGGCGCGGCGGCGGCGCTGCCGGCGCCGGCGGCGGCAAGAACCGCCAAAGACGCTGCTGCCAGAATGGTTTTCGTGCTAAACATGTTCGTCTCCTTCATCACATTGGGCGGATCAATTACCGTCCATGAGGCGTACCCTAGAGGCAGCAAACTGAACCGGGTCTGGACGCGGGGTTCATTCGCGGTTCATGTTCCAAGACGTACAAAACACCCATGCGTGCCCCTATTTTTCCCAGCTTTTTCGCAGGAATTTTCGCCCTGCTGGTCATGGCCCTGAATGGGCCCGCACCCGCGCAACCCTATGGTCCGGCCTATGGCTACAGCCGTGGAATCCAGCCGCTGGACCGTTTGCTGCCCGGCATCCGCCGTGAACATCCCGGCGACTTCTATGACGCCGAAGGCCCTACCTATGGCCCGACCGGCGATCCGCACTATCACCTCAAATGGATGACGCCGGACGGGCGCGTGATCTGGTTCGACGCCGATGCGCGCAATGGCCGTGTGCTGCGCACCTCGCCGGGGCGCGACGGCTTCGACAATCACCGCTTTGAAGGCGCAGCACCACCCGGCTATGGCCCTCCCTATGCGGACCGCTATCCGCCGGGCGATCCGTATCGCGGCATCGATCGCGGCTATGCCCGTCCGCGCAATTTCGGGCCCGGTCCAGGCTATGCTAGGCCGTTTCGTGATTTCGGTGGCCGTGGCGACGGCGGCGGCCGTGGCGGCCGCTGGCGGCATTAGGGAGGAAGCTATGCGCATTCTTCTGGTGGAAGACGACAAGGACCTGCAGCGGCTTTTGAAAAAGGCGCTGGGCGATGCCGGCTATGTGGTGGACAGCGCGCTGGACGGCGAAGAAGGCCATTTCCTGGGCGACACCGAACCCTATGACGCGGTGATTCTGGATCTGGGCCTGCCCAAGATGGACGGCGTGGCCGTGCTGGAGAAATGGCGCGCCAGCGGCAAGTCCATGCCGGTCTTGATCCTCACCGCCCGCGACCGCTGGAGCGACAAGGTGGCGGGCTTTGATGCCGGCGCCGACGATTATCTCGCCAAGCCTTTTTATACCGAAGAATTGCTGGCGCGGCTGCGGGCGTTGTTGCGCCGCGCCGCCGGCATCGCCACCGCCGACATCGAGATCGGCAAGCTGCGCATCGACACCCGCGCCAGCCGCGTCACCTTCGACGGCAACCCGGTCAAGCTGACCAGCCAGGAATACCGGCTGCTCGCCTATCTGGCGCATCATCGCGGCAAGGTGGTGTCGCGCACCGAACTGGTGGAACATCTCTACGATCAGGATTTCGATCGCGATTCCAACACGATCGAAGTCTTCATAGGCCGCCTGCGCAAGAAGCTGGACGCAGGCCTCATTCAAACGGTGCGCGGGCTTGGCTATTCGCTGGAAGATCCCAAACTGGGCGGCACGGCGGCTGAGGCTTGAGTCCCTATCGTCCCGCCTGATTGCGGCGGCGGCGGTCTGGACCTTGCTGGGGCTTTTCGTGGGCGGCGCCGTCCTGTCCAACGCTTTTCGCCTGGCGGCACAAGCCAATTTCGATGCTGCGCTGCAGGTCGATATGGATGGGCTGATCGCCGCTGCCGAGCCCGATCCCGATCCCGAAGGCGGAGTCCTGCTCGCCGAGCATTTCCTCAATCCTCAATTTGCCCGGGTCTATTCCGGTCTCTACTATCAGATCCGCGTGGGCAAGAATGGCGGCCAGATCTCGCGCTCGTTGTTCGACAAGCAAATCCATCCGGTCAATGAGCCCGCCAAGGGCCCGCTGACCTGGGGCAGCGCGGTGGGGCCCGAGAACCAGCACCTGCGCGTCCTGTCGCGCCGCGTGGACCTGACACCCGACAACCGCAGCGATGCGAACTACACATTCATGGTGGCGGGCGACACCTCGGCGGTGGATCGTCAGACCCGCGAATTCAACACCACCTTGTTCTGGTCGTTCCTGCTGCTCGGCCTGGGGTTGATTGCCGCCATCCTGCTGCAGGTGAAGGTGGGTCTCGCCCCTCTGCGCAAAGTCTCGCGCAGTCTTGCCAAGATTCGTGACGGCGAGGCGCGGCGGCTGGAAGGCAAATTCCCCACCGAGATCGCGCCGCTGGCGAGCGAACTCAATTCCCTGATCCAGCACGGCGAGGAAGTGGTGGGCCGCGCCCGCACCCATGTCTCCAACCTGGCGCATTTCCTCAAGACGCCGCTATCGGTGCTGGCGGCGGAAGCCGATGCCCAGCCGGGCCCCTTGGCCGACATGGTCAAGCGCCAGGTCTTCTCCATGCGCCGGCAGGTGGACCACTACCTGTCGCGCGCGCGTGCCGCCGGTTCGCTCGACGTGCTGGGCAACCGCACACAAGTCAGCGCGGTGATGGACGATCTGTCCCGCGTCATCGCCCGCATCCACGCCGCGCGCGGCATCGTCATCGACGCGGAATCCAGCGACGACATCTATTTCCGCGGCGAACGCCAGGACCTGGAAGAGATGCTGGGCAACCTGATCGACAATGGCTGCAAATGGGCCAAGGGCAGGGTCCGGGTGCGCTGTGAAAAGGCCGCCGGGCGGCTGGTCCTGACGGTCGAGGATGACGGGCCGGGCTTGTCAGCCGGCCAGCGGGCCCAGGTGGGTGAGCGGGGGGAGCGGCTGGACGAAAGCGTGCCCGGCTCGGGCCTGGGACTGGCCATCGTCCGGGATATTTCCAAGCTTTACGGCGGTTTTTTTGCCCTCGACCAAAGTTCCCTGGGCGGGGTGTTGGCGCGTCTGGATTTGCCAGCGATTGTGTAAAAGAAACAGGGTGTTAAGGAAATTGCCCTTAATGTAGGCACGCGCAGCTCAGGGGGCTGCGGGACGTGCCAATGACACCAAACGACAAGACAGGATTGCTCAAAGCCTTTCTCGCCGGCCTGCCAGGTGCAGCTGCCGGCCGTCTTGCCATGGCCGTGGAGGTGGACCGGCTGATGGACGGTCACGCCCTGCCGCACGAAGACATTCTCGAAGGCCTGCGTCCGATCCTGCGCCGCGAACATTATGACCGCACCCCCACGCCGCTGCGCCTGTTCTGCCGTCCGTTCCAGGATTTGCTGACCTGCGCGCCGCGCACCGCCAAGCAAAAGGCGATGATCGCACGCGGCACATTGGTGCCGGCCTGGAACTGGATCTGCAACGATCTGCTCCCCGAGGAAGCCGCCGCCTATGTCGCCGAGTGCCGCGCGCTGGTGCTGGCGCACAAGTACGACGACGCGCTGGCGCGCGCCGCGCAGTTCTGGCCGCTGGCCGCCGCCGCGATGACCAGGGCGGTGTCCGGTTCTGCGAGCCGCGAGACCGCGCGCAAGGCGCTGGGCGGCGATGCCGCCGCTATGGATGACATTGCGGAAATGGCGCTG
>CANCMM010000119.1:0-6019 GCA_947379335.1 Alphaproteobacteria bacterium
GGGCGCCCATGTGGCGCCCTTTTTGTTTCAGCGCAGGTTGCCCGCGACTGGTTTGGCTTTGTAGGGCGCGTCCAGATACGCGACCTCCTCGTCCGTCAGCTTGATCTGCGCCGCCGCGATGGCGTCTTCCAGATGACTCATCTTGGAGGCGCCAACGATGGGCGCGGTGATGCCCTTGGCCAGAAGCCAAGCGGTGGCGATCTGGGCATTGTTCTTGCCGTGCTTTTTCGCCGTCTCTTCGACCCGGCGCAACGTCTCCATGTCGTTGTCATCGAACGGCATGTCCAGGATGTTGTCGCTCTTGGCGCGGGTGCTCTGCTTGTCCAGCGCACCCGCATGGCTGCGGCCCAGAAAGCCGCGCGCCAAGGGGCTCCACGGGATCACGCCCACCCCCTGGTCCCGGCACAAGGGCAGCATGTCGCGCTCTTCCTCGCGGTACACCAGATTGTAGAAATTCTGCATGGAGACGAACCTGGTCATCCCCATCTTGTCGGCGGTGGCCAGGTACTTGGCGAACTGCCAGGCATGCATGGACGAGGCGCCGATGTAGCGCGCCTTGCCGGCTTTCACCACGTCATGCAGCGCCTCGACGGTTTCCTCCACCGGCGTGTGATGATCGAAGCGGTGGATCTGGTAGAGATCGACATTGTCCATGCCCAGCCGCTTCAACGAGTCGTCGATGGCATGCAGGATGTGCTTGCGCGACAGCCCGCCATGACGGCCATCCACCGGGAAGAACACCTTGGTCGCCAGCACGTAATTCTCGCGCTTGGCGGCATAGTCCCTGAGCGCCCGGCCCACGACTTCTTCCGAGGCGCCATTGGAATAGATATCGGCGGTGTCGAAGAAGGTGATGCCCGCTTCCAGGGCGCGCTTGATAAAGGGACGGCTGGCCTGTTCGTCCAGCACCCAGTCGCGCCATTTGGGACTGCCATAGGTCATGGTGCCCAGGCAGATGCGCGAGACTTTCAGGCCGGTATTGCCGAGGCGGACTTGTTCCACGCGTGTCTCCCAGAGAATGGAAGAAGCGTTTTAGAAGCCAAAGAGAGGCGCTGCAATCTTCTGGAGCAGGCTTTCGAACTTCAGCGGCCCGGTGGTCACCGCCAGGTTGATGCAGTCCTCGCCGGGATCGGCCACGACATTGTGGGACATGCCGTCTTCCATCATCTGCAGGTCGCCGGGACCGTAATTGCCGGTCAGGTCGGTGTAACCGCCCCGCAGCACCACGGTAAATTCGCTGCCATGATGGCTGTGCGCCCCGCTGTCGGCGCCGGGAGAGCCCCGCAACAGGCGGGCCGTGACGTTGCCGCGCTTGAACAGCGGCGCATAGGACAGGCGCGGGCCCATCTTGCGCCAGCGCACGGTACTGAGATCACCGCCGATATAGGCGCGCAGCGGCGCCGGTGTGCCGTCCCGGCTGGCCGCCCGCTTCGGGCGCTCGTAAGGCTTGGCTGCATCCAGCCGCGCCAGCACATTGTCCAGCGCGCCGGCATCCAACTGCGCAGGCGGCAATTCCTGCAGCAGCGCGCCGCCCAGGCTATCCAGCTTCTTGCCGCGCAAACGGCAGATGGCGCAGTAGGTCATGTGGGTGGCAACGATCAGGCTGAGCGCCTCATCGGCAGCGCCGGCGGCATAGGCCAGCAGCAAGTCTTCGCCGGGATGGTGATGGATCATTCCGCCTCTCCCATCGCGCGCTTGAGACGCGACATGGCCAGGCGCAGCCGCGACTTCACGGTGCCCAGCGGAATGCCCAGTTCGGTGGCGATCTGGCTATGCGGCTTGTCGGCGAAGAAGGACAATTCCACCACCTGGATCTGGTCGGCCGGCAACTCCTTCAGCGCCAGCCGCAGGCGGGATTCGTCGTCCGCCTGGACCAGGCCTTCATCGGCGGCGGGACCGCTGTCCGGCATGAAGTCTTCCGGGTCCAGCTCGGGCCGCTTTTCGCGGCGGATGGCATCGATCCGCAGGTTACGGGCGATGGTGAACAGCCAGGTCCCCACCGACGCCTTGGCGGGATCGAACAGGTGCGCCTTGCGCCACAGGCTGAGCAGGGCTTCCTGCGCCAGGTCCTCCGCCACCGAAGCGGGGGCGCCCTGGCGCAGCAGATAGGCCTTCACCCGGGGAGCGAAATGGGAAAACAGGGCGGCAAAGGCCGTCCGGTCACGTTCCGACGCCACGCGGCCCAAAAGGGCGTTCATTTCCAGCACTTCGGGCTTCATGGGCAGGCGCAATAGCACGGCGGACCGGCGGAAAGCCGGGCGAAAGACCGGGAAAGAGGGGCGCAGAGCATGGGCCAACATAGCGGATTTACGAGGCTGCGGGCGAGTTGGATCAATGGCTTGATCTGTCCCGGGCCGAAGAGCGTAAATGCAGTATGAATTCCCCCCCGTCCCCGGCGACCGGCTCGGCCCTGTATGAGGGCTGGGTGATGCACCGGCGGATCACGCCCCGGCATCACCGCTTCAAGTACCGGGTCTTCGCCATGCTGCTGGACCTGGGTGAGCTGTCGACGCTGGACCGCAAGCTGTCGCTGTTCGCCTACAACCGGCGCGGGCTGTTCAGCTTCCAGGACCGCGACCACGGCGATGGCCGTCCCGTGAAAGTCTGGCTGGACGATATCCTGGCCAAGGCCGGCATCAGCGCCGGGGGCCGGTGCCGCGTGCTCTGCTATCCGCGCATCCTGGGATATGTCTTCAATCCCCTCAGTGTGTGGTTCTGCGATGACGAACAGGGCTCGCTGAAAGCGATCATCTACGAAGTCCATAACAACTATGAAGAGCGCCACGCTTATGTCCTGCCGGTGGGCGGCGACGAAAAGCTGGTGCGGCACGGCTGCCCCAAGCAGTTCTATGTCTCGCCTTTCCTGTCGCTGGATTGCCGCTACCAGTTCCGCATCCGCCCGCCGGGCGAGGACATCGCCGTCTCCATCCATGAAGAAGAAGCCGGGCGCCCCATCCTGAACGCCAGCTTCGCCGGGACGCGAAAGGCCCTGACCGACAGGTCGCTGCTGCAAATGCTGCTGCGCTATCCCCTGATGACCCTGAAGGTGGTGGTGGCTATCCACTACGAAGCGGTGCGGCTGATGCTGAAAGGGGTCCGCCGCCATCCCCATGCGCCAAAGGCCGTTTACGGCCCGGCGGAATAAGGCAATCTACCGCCCGGCCGAATAATTTCGCGGTGCCCAGAAAGCAGAAGAGGCGGGAGCTTTCGCTCTCGCCTCACTGCATCATCAGTGCGCCGGCTCTGTGCATGACCCCGGCATGATTTTCATCATGCGAAGGTCTTCACCCTTCCGACTGTTCGCGACGCACCGGCTGCCTGACCACTTGCGTGTCCGGGCTGCCGGCTCCGCCAGACACAGCCTTTCGGCCTGGTCTTTCGACCCGCGTCTTGCGGCCTGCATTGCGGTTACCGCCGCTTGCAGGTCCATCGGTACAGCGTCCTTGCTTTCGCTCCTACGCTGCCCCCCTGTGCTCGCCCGTTTTCCGCCGCCCGGCGTTTCCGCTAGGCCTTGGTCCCGGCAGGGGCCAGAGGTTTCCGGTTCATTACGGCGCCCTGAGCAAGGCGTCGTTCCCCGGACCTCATGTCAAAATCAAACGCCTGATTCGAATTCAGTGCAAGTGGGATTGAAAAATATCCACAGCCGGGCCTGCGGAAAGGAACTGGATGGAACTTTCGCCCGCTATCCCGCATTGTCCTTGGGCAAAGGGGCTCTAATTTCGGGGCGGGCGGGATCATAATTTGACCTCCATCGAAGCCGCATCGGGCGAGCCGGACGCCTGGTTCAAGCTGGACCGGGATGGCGGCACGCTATCCTTGGGCGGAGCCTGGACCATTGCCGAAAGCGCCCGGCTGGATCGGGAGCTGGGCGGCCTGGATTTGGGCGGCAAAGGCGATGTCAGCATCGATGCCAGCAAGATTTCCCGGCTGGACAGCGCCGGGGCCTGGCTGGTGCTGCGCACCCGCCGGGCATTGGAAGCGGCGGGGGGCAAGATCTCCAGCTTCACCGTCCCCGATCTCTACAAGCCGCTGTTCGAAACCCTGGACCAGGAACGCCAGAGCGAGCCGCACAAATCGCGCATCCCCACCGGCCTGCGCGGCCGGCTCTACAAGATCGGCCGCGCCACCATGCATGCCTACACCCAGAGCGTTTCCATGCTGGGATATCTGGGCCGGGTGACGGTGGAGACGGGTGAGGCCATCGCCAGTCCCGGGCACAAGATGCGCGTCGCCGCCATGTTCCACCAGGTGGAAGAGACCGGCATCAACGCCCTGCCCATCGTCGGCCTGCTGGCCTTCCTGATCGGCGTGGTGCTGGCCTATCAGGGCGCCGACCAGCTCAAGCGTTTCGGCGCCGAAATCTTCACCATCAATCTTCTGGGTGTCGGCGTGCTGCGCGAGATCGGCGGGTTGATCACCGCCATCATCGTGGCCGGCCGCAGCGGCAGCGCCTTCACCGCCCAGATCGGCAGCATGCGCGTCAATGAAGAGATCGACGCCATGCAGACCATGGGACTGAACACCATCGACACGCTGGTGCTGCCGCGCATCATCGGACTGGTGATCGCCCTGCCCTTGCTCACTTTCTATTCCGATATCATGGGCCTGATCGGCGGCGCCTTCATGTGCTACTTCCAGCTGGGCATCACCATTCCGGTTTTCATGCGCCAGCTTGCCGAGGCGGTGAACGTCAACACATTGCTGGTAGGCCTCATCAAGGCGCCGGTCTTTGCGTTGGTGATCGCGCTGGTCGGTTGCTATGAAGGTTTCCAGGTCGAGCGCAACGCCGCCAGCGTCGGCATGCTCACCACCCGCTCGGTGGTGGAAGGCATCTTCCTGGTGATCGTCATGGACGCCGCCTTCTCCATCATGTTCTCGGTGCTGGGGATCTGATGGCCGACCAGAAGGAAAAGCAGAAGGAAAAAGACGTCGTCATCAAGATCCGCGGCCTGGTCAACGGCTTCGGCAACAAGATCCTGCACGACCATATCGACCTGGATGTCTATCGCGGCGAAGTGCTGGGCGTGGTGGGTGGCTCGGGCACCGGAAAATCGGTGCTGCTGCGCTCTATCATCGGATTGATCCGCCCACTGGAAGGCGAAATCGAGGCGCTGGGCCATTCCACCCTGGGCGATATCGAAAGCCCGGAAATGCGAAAGCTGCAGATGCGCTGGGGCGTGCTGTTCCAGGAAGGGGCATTGTTCTCATCCCAGACCGTGGCGGAGAATATCCAGGTGCCCTTGCGCGAATATACCAGCATGAGCCAGTCCCTGATGGACGAGATCGCCGAGATGAAGCTGACCATGGTGGGGCTGCCCTCCGATGCCGGCGACAAATTTCCGTCCGAACTTTCCGGCGGCATGAAGAAGCGCGCCGGACTGGCCCGCGCACTGTCGCTGGACCCCGAGCTGCTGTTCCTGGACGAGCCCACCGCAGGGCTGGATCCCATCTCCGCCAACCAGTTCGACGAATTGATCAAGCAACTGCAGAAGTCGCTGGGCCTCACCGTCTTCCTTGTGACTCATGACATCGACACCTTGCGCGCCATCACCGACCGTATCGTCGTACTGGTGAACAAGAAGCTTGTGATCGGCACCATTGCCGAATTGCGCAAAAGCGATGATCCCTGGATCAAGGACTATTTTTCGGGCGTGCGCGGACGCGCGGCGCTTGCGTCGGAAGAATTAGCGTCGGAGGAGGCGCACTGATGGAAACCAAAGCCAATTATGTGGCGGTCGGCGCTTTTGTGCTGGCCTGCGCCGTGGGACTGGTGGTGACAATCCTGTGGCTGGCCGGGGTGCAGTACAGCCAGGAATACGCCTATTACCAGGCCAACTTCAAAGGCCCGGTCACCGGTTTGGGCAAGGGCACCCTCACCCGCTACAACGGCATCGAAGTGGGGCGCATCACGGACCTCTCTTTCGATCCCGCCGACCCATCTCGCGTCATCGTCACGGTCCAGGTGCAGCCCAACCTCAACATCCGCGAGGACAGCGTCGCTTCGATCGACAGTCAGGGC
>CANCMM010000120.1:0-6018 GCA_947379335.1 Alphaproteobacteria bacterium
CTTCGACAACAAGGAAGGCAAGCTTTATCCCAACCAGTTCGTCAATGTCCGCCTGCTGGTCAACACGCTGCACAACCAAACCATCGTGCCGCTGCCGGCGATCCAGCGCGGCACGGACGGCGTCTTCGTCTTCGTGGTTTCCCCCGACAAGACGGTCAATATGCGCCCGGTGAAGACCGGCGTGCAGGACGGCGAGAGAATCGCCATCACCGAGGGCCTGGAGGCGGGCGACACGGTGGTGGTGGACGGCGCCGACCGCCTGCGCGATGGCGCCGACGTCGAGATTCCCAACCAGACCGGCAAGATCGCTGCGCCGTCGGGCGGGGAGACCGATGCCGTCCGCGCCGCGCGCCGCGCCCAGATGCAGGCCGCGGTGACCAAGGCCTGCGGCACGGACCTCAAGAAGCTGTGCCCCGACGCCAAGCCGGGCAGCCGCGAAATGCGCATGTGCCTGTTCCAGAACCGCGATGACCTGAGCGCCGATTGCTCCAAGGCCATGTCCCAGATGCGCCGCGGCGGCGGTGGTGGGCGCCGTGGGGGCGGTGGCGGCGGCACGCCGTGACCGTCACACCAGTGAGCTCCCAGCCTTCGCCGGAACCCCAGAGCGGCGCCAATATCTCGGCGCCTTTCATCGAGCGCCCCGTCGCGACTTCGTTGCTGATGATCGCCATCCTGTTGGTGGGTCTGTCCGGCTACAAGTTCCTGCCGCTGTCGGCCCTGCCGGAAGTGGATTATCCCACCATCCAGGTTCAGACCTTCCTGCCCGGCGGCAGCCCCGATGTGATGACCACCTCGGTCACTGCGCCCCTGGAAAAGCAGTTCGGCCAGATGCCGGGCCTGAAGGAGATGTCGTCCGTCTCCTCGGCCGGCTCATCGGTCATCACCCTGCAGTTCGATCTGTCCCTGTCGCTGGATATCGCCGAACAGGAAGTGCAGGCGGCGATCAACGCCTCCAACAGCCTGCTTCCCAATACGCTGCTGCCGGCGCCGCCGGTCTATGCCAAGGTCAATCCCGCCGACGCGCCGGTGATCACATTGGCGGTCAGCTCCACCAGCCTTCCCATCACCACGGTGGAAGAGCTGGCCGATACCCGCATCGCCCAGAAAATCTCCCAGCTTTACGGCGTGGGCCTGGTCAGCATTTCCGGCGGCCAGAAGCCGGCCGTGCGGGTGCAGGCCAACCTGCAGCGGCTGGCGGCGCTGGGCCTGAACATCGACGACCTGCGTACCACCATCGCCAACAACAACGCCAACCAGCCCAAGGGCAGCTTTGACGGCGCCACCCAGTCCTACACCATCAACGCCAACGACCAGCTGCAGGACGCCGACGCCTACAAGAACATCGTGGTGGCCTACAAGAACGGCGCGCCCGTCTATCTGCGCGACGTCGCCAACGTGGTGTCGGGGGCTGAGAACAGCAAACTGTCGAGCTGGGCGGGCAAGACGCCGGCGGTGCTCATCAATGTGCAGCGCCAGCCCGGCGCCAACGTCATCCAGGTGGTGGATTCCATCAAGGAGATGCTGCCCCAGATTCAGGCGGGCCTGCCGCGTTCGGTGGACGTGAAGACCCTGACCGACCGCACCGAGACCATCCGCGCCTCGGTGGCGGACGTGGAATTCGAACTGATGCTGGCCGTCGTGCTGGTGGTGATCGTGATCTACTGCTTCCTGGGCAGCCTGCCCGCCACCTTCATTCCGTCCTTGTCGGTGCCGCTGTCCATCGTGGGCACCTTCGCGGCCATGTATTTGATGGGCTATTCGCTCAACAACCTGTCCCTGATGGCGCTGACCATTTCCACCGGCTTTGTGGTCGACGATGCCATCGTGATGATCGAGAATATCAGCCGTTACATTGAGAAGGGCGAGACGCCCTACAACGCCGCCATGAAGGGCGCCGGCGAAATCGGCTTCACCATCGTGTCGCTGACCGTGTCGCTGATCGCGGTGCTGATTCCGCTGCTGTTCATGCAGGAAGTGGTGGGACGCCTGTTCCGCGAATTCGCCGTCACCCTGGCGGTCACCATCCTGATTTCGGCGGTGGTGTCGCTGACCCTGGTGCCGATGCTGTGCGCCAAGCTGCTGCGCACCCATTCAGAGGACGAGAAGCGTGAGAGCGGCATCCAGAAGCGCATCGAAGGCTATTACGATCGCCTGGTAGCGGAATATGACCGGCTGCTGATCTGGGTGCTCAAGCACCAGAAGATGACCCTGATGGGGGCAATCGGCACCCTGGTGCTGACGGTGGTGATGTATGCCGCCATCCCCAAAGGCTTCTTCCCGCTGCAGGACACCGGCTTCATCCAGGCCATTACTGAGGCCGGCCCCACCGTTTCGTTCGACGCCATGTCCAAGCGCCAGCAACAACTTGCCGCCAAGCTGCTTGCCGATCCCGATGTCGCCAGCCTGTCGTCTTTCATTGGCGTGGACGGCACCAACAACACGCTGAACAGCGGCCGCTTCCTGATCAACCTCAAGCCCAAGGCAGACCGCGACGGTGTATCCGAGGTCATGGAGCGGCTGCTGCAGGACGCCCACAGCGTGCCGGGCATCACCTTCTATCTTCAGCCCGTACAGGACCTGACCACGGATTCGGTGGTCTCTCGCGCCCAGTACCAGTTCGTGCTGCAGGCCGCGACCAGCGCCTCGCTCAACCAGTTTGTCCCCAAGCTGATGGCCGAGCTGACCAAGCAGAAGGCGATCCGCAATGTCTCCACCTCATTCCTGGACAAGGGCCTGTCGGCGTACCTGAACGTGGACCGCGACACGGCGGCGCGTTTCGGCGTCACCTCCGCCACCATCGACAACGCGCTGTATGACAGTTTCGGCCAGCGCATCATCACCACCATCTTCACCCAGTCCAACCAGCGCCGCGTGATCCTGGAAGCTGATCCCCTGCTGCAGAATTCGGTGCAATCGCTGCAGGATATCTACCTGCCCACCGCCGGCGGCGGGCAGGTGCCGCTGGCCGCCATCGCCAAGGTGGAGGAGCGCACCACCCAGTTGCAGATCGACCATCTGTCGCAATTCCCCTCAGCCACCTTCTCGTTCGACGTGGCGCCGGGCTACTCGCTGGGCTCGGCGGTGGATGGCATCCAGGCCGCCGAAAAGACCGCCGGCCCGCCGCCCGGCATCACCACCCAGTTCGAAGGTTCAGCCCTGGCGTTCCAGTCGGCGCTGTCCAACGAAATCCTGCTGATCCTGGCCGCCATCGTCACCGTCTATATCGTGCTGGGCGTGCTGTATGAGAGCTTCATCCATCCGGTGACCATCCTGTCCACCCTGCCGTCGGCCGGCGTGGGGGCGCTGCTGGCCCTGATCATCAGCGGCCACGACCTCAACATCGTGTCCATCATCGGCATCATCCTGCTCATCGGCATCGTCAAGAAGAACGCCATCATGATGATCGACTTCGCGCTGGAAGCGGAGCGCAATGAAGGCAAATCGCCGGAAGAGGCGATTCACCAGGCCGCCCTGCTGCGTTTCCGCCCCATCCTGATGACCACGGTGGCGGCGTTGTTCGGCGCCTTGCCGCTGATGCTGGGCACGGGCATGGGTTCGGAATTGCGCCATCCGCTGGGCATTTCCATCGTCGGCGGCTTGCTGGTCAGCCAGCTGCTGACCCTGTTCACCACGCCCGTCATCTACATCTATTTCGACAAGGCGGGCCGCGATATCCGCGAATGGCGCGCGCGCCGCAAGGCCGCCCATGCCGGACCTGAGCCGGAGCCGGCGGAATGAGTTTTTCCCAGATCTTCATCCATCGGAAGATCGCCACGATCCTGCTGGCATTGGGTCTGGGGCTGGCGGGGCTGGTGGCCTATTTCCTGTTGCCCGTCGCGCCCTATCCCAACATCGACATTCCCACCATCGCGATCAGCGCCAACATGCCGGGCGCAAGCCCTGAGACCATGTCGTCCAGCGTGGCCACGCCGCTGGAGCGGCATCTGGGCGCCATTGCCGGGGTCACCGAAATGACTTCGCGCAGCAATATCAACAGCACCCAGATCGTGATGCAGTTCGACATCAAGCGCGACATCGACGGCGCCGCGCGCGACGTGCAGGCCGCGATCAACGCGGCGCGCGCCGACCTGCCGGCGGCGCTGCGCTCCAATCCCACCTATCGCAAGTTCAATCCCGCGGACCAGCCGGTCATCATCCTGGCCCTGACCTCCTGGAGCCTGTCGCCCGGACAGATCTACGACCAGGCCTCCAACATCATCCAGCAAAAGCTGTCGCAGATTTCCGGGGTGGGCGATGTCTCGCTGACCGGCGCCTCGCTGCCGGCCATCCGCATCGAGCTCAATCCCCGCGCCTTGTTCAAATACGGCATCGGGCTGGAAGACGTGCGCGCCGCGGTCAGTTCGGCCAACGCCAACAGCCCCAAGGGCGACATCCAGCAAAAGGGCCAGAGCTTCCAGGTCTATGCCAATGACAATGCCGGCCTGGCCAAGGACTACCAGACCCTGATCGTGGCCTATCGCAACGGTTCGGCGGTGCGCCTGA
This sequence comes from Alphaproteobacteria bacterium, assembly GCA_947379335.1. Lineage (GTDB taxonomy): Bacteria > Pseudomonadota > Alphaproteobacteria > Micropepsales > Micropepsaceae > Rhizomicrobium. The sequence continues at coordinate 4,504 of CANCMM010000120.1, forward strand.
CGGACGTCGCCGAAGTATTCGACGGGGTGGAGAATGTCCGCAACCTGGGCACCTTCAACGGCCAGCCCGCCATCCTGGTGCAGATCACCAAGCAGCCCGGCGCCAACGTCATCGAAGTGGTGGACAGCATCCGCAAGCAGTTGCCCGAGTTGAAATCCGCGCTGCCCGTCAGCGTCGACCAGGGCATCCTGTTCGACACGACCACCTCCATCCGCAATGCCGTGCATGATGTCGAGGTCAGCCTGATCATCTCGACCCTGCTGGTGATCCTGGTGGTGTTCCTGTTCCTGCGCAATTTCAAGGCGACCCTGGTGCCCACCATCTGCGTGCCGCTGTCGTTGCTGGGTACGTTCGGGGTCATGTACATGCTGGGCTTCAGCCTGAACAATTTCTCGCTGATGGCGCTGATCGTCTCTACCGGCTTTGTGGTCGACAACACCATCGTGGTCCTGGAGAACGTCACACGGCACCTGGAAAACGGCGAAGATCGCCTGACGGCGGCACGCAAGGGCGCCGGCGAAGTCAGCTTCACCGTCCTGTCCATGAGCATCTCGCTGATCGCGGTGTTCTTTCCCGTGCTGCTGATCGGCGGGCTGGTGGGGCGCATCTTCCACGAATTCGCCGTCACCATCACCACCGCCATCATCATGTCCATGATCGTGTCGCTGACCGTCACCCCGATGATGTGCGCCTATCTGGATTTCACGGTGTCCGAGGACCAGAACTGGCTGATGCGCTGGTCGCGCCGCGTCATGGACGGGATGCAGGAATTCTACCGCCGCACCCTGACCTGGTCGATGAAAAATCCTAAAACGATCATGGCCATTCTTCTCATTGCGGTAGGACTGAACTTCTTCCTGATAGCAAAGGTGAACAAGGGGTTCTTCCCCGATGTCGACAACGGAATGATCTTTGGCGGTATTCGCGGCGACCAGAGCATCTCCTTCCAGTCAATGCAGAAGAAATTCCAGCAATTCATCAACATCATCAAGGCCGATCCGGCTGTGCTGACGGTGGGCGGATTTGCCGGCGGCCAGGCGACCAATTCGGGCAATGTGTTCGTCACCCTCAAGTCGCGGCGCGAGCGCGGGCTTTCCACGCCCGAAGTGATCCAGCGCATGAGCCCCAGCCTGCTCAAGGTGGCGGGCGCGCGGCTGTTCCTGCAATCGGGCGGCGGCATCCGCGCCGGCGGCCGCCAGGGCAATGGCGATTACCAATATACCGTCCAGGCGGACACCCTGGAGGATCTCAATACCTGGGTGCCCAAGATCACCACCGCGCTGCAGGACGTGCCGCAGCTGCTGGACGTCAATTCCGACCAGCAGGACAAGGGCCTGCAGGTGGATCTGAAGATCGACCGCGTCAGCGCAGCGCGACTGGGGCTTAACGCCGCCCAGATCGACAATGCCCTGTATGACGCGTTCGGCCAGCGCCAGGTCTCGACCATCTACAAGGACAAGAACCAGTATCATGTGGTGATGGAGGTGGCGCCCGCCTTCTGGCAGAGCCCCGAAA
>CANCMM010000121.1:0-6015 GCA_947379335.1 Alphaproteobacteria bacterium
CTATGAGGCCGGAGCGGTAGATGATTGGCTGGTCAACCAGGTTTCGCCCCCGACATAGGAGTGTCCATGCCCATCCGTCGCCGCACCTTCTCCGCCATGCTTGCCGGGCTTGGCCTGTCCAGCCTGCCGGCATGGGCGCAGGCCAAGACAGTGGACGTCGCCATGGCCCAGTCGCCCAAGATGCGCTTCATCCCCGAAACGGTGACCATCAAGGCGGGCGACACGGTCAAATGGACCAATCCGCATAACATCAGCCACACGGTGACCTTCGATCCCTCCAAGGCGGCCACCGCCGCCAACGCGGCCCTGCCCGCCGGCGTGGAACCATTCGATTCCGGCGCCGTCGAGGAAGAAGGCACCTTCAGCCATACCTTCACGGTGAAGGGCACTTACAAATATGTCTGCGTCTATCACGAAGCCATGGGCATGGTCGGCACCGTCATCGTCACCTGAGAACGGTCGCCGCCTGAAAGGGAGGTCGTCATGATCCTGCACAAGCGTCTTATGGTTTGCGCCGCAGGCGTAGGCTTGATGGCCGGTATGATGCCCGCATCCGCCGCACCCTGGGTGCGAGGGTTTGTGGTCGGCCAGTATGAGTACGCCTTCCGCTATGGCGGCCGCCCCGATTTCGCCCGCGGCGCGGAGATCGAGCCCGGTGTGGACTGCAAGCATGGCGCCTCGGTTCATTTTGCCAACGACACCCAGACCAAGATCGCGATAGCGCGCCAGAAGTATCGCAGCCAGCAGGAAATCGACTGGGTCGCCAGGCCGCCGGGTCTGGACGACGTGCGCGCCCCGGTGCTGACGCGCTTCTGGCTGTGGGTCCGCGCCGTCTCCTATCGCGGCTACAAGCGCGACATCGAAACCTATGTGAATCCCTGGGCCGCCGAAGATCCGGGCCAGCCGCAGGTGACCAGCCGTATCGGCGATGGCTTCAACCTGGATGGCAAGGTCAAGCCGGCGGACTTTGTCAGCCCGGATGGCGAACGCGGCGTCGACAACAACCTCTATCGCGCCTGGGGTTGCGATGCGCCCTGGCGTGGCAACGGCAACGCCACCCTCGCCCTGCGCGCCAACGACAAGATGCAGGACGGCCTTTACACCATGGTCATCCGCGTCTCGGGCAACAAGGACCCGATGAACGACGACAATGCCACCCTGGAGATCGGCTATTCGCCGGACAAGATCGTCAAGGATGCGCGCGGCAGCATCGCGGTGGACTATTCCTACCGCATCCTGCAATCGGCCCAGTACACCAAGCTAAAGGCCCGTATCCGAAATGGCGTGGTGGAGACCGAACAGGTCGAGCATTTGCACAGCCCGCGCATCGCCTGGTTCTATGACCAGACCGGCGACACCAATTTCTCCAAAGGCAAGGTGCGCTTGAACATGTCGGCCGACGGTCTGTCGGCGACCGGCCTGCTGGCCGGTTATCGCGACTGGCGCGAACTTTATGCCGAGAATACCTTTGCCCAGAATGGGGGCGAACAAGGCGTGCGCGAGCATGAAGACCATGTCGCGCTTTATTATGCCCTGCGCCGCAATGCCGACGGCATGCTCAATCCCAAGACCGGCAAGAATGACGGCATCTCGTCGGTCTATCGCATCAAGGCGGCCAGCGCCTATGTGGTCGATCCGGAAAACCTTGCGATGGAAGTGCCCAAGCTGGTGCGCGACGAAGAACGCATGCAGTCGTTCAAGGCGATCAAGGCCGCCACCATCAAGGGCGCCGAGAATCGCGTGCCCCAGCTGGTGCCGCCGGGCACCATGGAGTTTGGCGTCGGCGCCACCGAAGGCCTGATGAACGGGTTGCCCAGCGCCGACTTCTTCATGTCGACCCTGTATCGCCAGCATTATGCGAACGAGGACGAGGACGGTTATCCGCCCTGGATGCAGGAATATAAAAAACATCCGGAAGGCGGCTTCCAGGCGAAGAAGCCCAAGAAACCCGCCGCCACGCCTGCGGCGCAGCCGGCCAAGCCGCAGAACCAGGTGCAGAATGGCGACAGCCGCGTCGCCAGCACCAAGCCGTAAGATAAGGAACTGATATGGCCAAGAAACCTGCCAAGCCCGCTGCCAAGGCTTCCACCAAGACCGCCGCCAAGACCCCGGCCAAAGCGAAAGCCGCTGCCCCGGCCAAGGCCGCCGCCAAGCCGGCCGAAGAACCGGCCAAGTCCGCACAAGCCTCCGCGCCGAAGCCGGCTGTTGCGCCCAAGCCGGTGCCGCCGCACCAGCAGTTCCTGTCAAAGGGCGCTCACGGCGGCCTGAAGAACCAGCACATGGCCAAGGGCCGGATCTTCCGCCACCAAGGACGCTGAATCCTACTTGCGGATCTGCGCCAGGGCGTCCTTGCGGACCTTGGCGGTCACGCCATATTCGGAATCCACCACTTCGGCGATGTCATATTCCATCGCCGTCCCCAGGAACGCCGCGATGTCCTGCGGCGTCAGGCCATAGGCATCGGTGAGCCAACGACTCATCTCGGTGGTGGCGCTCTTCATCGCGGCATCGACCGTGACGCCGTTGCCCATGATCATCACGTAATCGGTGTTTTCCAGCCGGGGCTGGGCCAGCGCCTTGCTCTGCACCAGGGTCACCGTCACCTGCACGTCCAGCGAGGTTTCCAGGCCCTGGCCCGGCAGTTCGCCTTCGCCCTGCTGGGCATGGCCGTCGCCGAAATAGAGTAGCGCGCCGGGTTGGAACACCGGGATGTAAAGGGTGGCGCCTTCGCGCACCTGCGGCGAATCCATGTTGCCGCCGAACGGCCCCAGATGGCCGCTGGCCAATGTCTCATCGCGCGGCGGCGCCACGCCGATGCAGCCCAGCATGGGCGACAGCTTGATGGTGTAGGCGCCCATCTTGCCGGACGGATTGACGATGGTGGCGGTGCCCGCCGCCGCATCGATCTTCCAGCTGGTGAAGCCGGCATCATGCTTGGCCAGTTCGCGCAGGTAACCAGTTTCCAGCGCCGTCGAGGCGATCAGGTTGGTCTGGTAGGCGCTGTCGCGGTTGGTGCGCACGCGGTCCAGATGCACCACCAACGTGTCACCCGGCATGGCGCCTTCGACATAGAAGGGCCCGGTCAGGGGATTGCCGCGCGGCGCACGCGGCTTGCCATCGAAATCCTGGCCCCGGCTGTCCAAGGTGCGGGTCTTGATGCTGTCGCCGGGGAAGATGTGCATCACCGGCGCAAGCGCGGGAGAATAGAAATTGTGGAAGGTCTGCGGATTGTAATCATGCATCGTGGCCGCAGCCGGCGCCGCCGCCGGGCGCTTGCCGGTGAAGGTGACGGGAATGCCCGACAGGGTGCCGCTGCCCGAAAGCTGGTTGCCCGACAGTTTCAGCGCCAGGGCGCCGCAGGATTTGCCGCCCTGTTCGCAGGCCAGTTGCAGCCCGCCGCCGGCCGGCGTGCCGGTCAGGGTGAGCGGGCCGGTGTGCGCGACATAGCCGGGGCCACGCTTCTCCAGCACCAGGCGGCCATCGGTCAGGGGCAGGTAGAAATTGTGATCGCCGAATTCGCGGACGGAGAATTCCCAAGTGCCGGAATAATCCGTGGCGGCCAGCGCGGCGCCGAACGAAAGCAGCAGCAACGCGGCGGAAAAAGAAACGAGCTTGTTCATGATGTCACCCCCGGCCGCAACTATAGGCAGGGGCAATGCGATGAAAACAGAGGGTTCCGCGCCGTTTGCGGGATATAATAATAAGGTGTCGGCCAGCGCCGTCCGCGTCCAAAGCGGCGATAAGCAAAGGCAATCAAGGGGATATGGGATGAAAAACCTGGTTTTGATCGGTCTTTGCGCCAGTCTGGTGGCGGGCACGGCGCAAGCGGCTGAAATCCAGGTCCTGTCCCCGCCGGTGGTCGCCAATGCGGGGCTGAAGACCATCGCCGATGCCTTCACCAAAGAAACTGGCGTGACCGTCGCGGTGCGTTCGCTGGAGCTGCTGAAGATTCCGCAGGACACGGCGGCAAAACCGACCGATATCGTTTTCGTGACGCCGGACCTGATGGATGGGCTGGCCAAGTCCGGCACGGTCGGCGCCCGCGCGCCGCTGGGCCGGGTCAATATCGGGCTGGCGGTGAAGGCCGGCGCGCCGCATCCCGACATCACCACTGTGCCCCGGCTGGTCACCGTTCTGAAAAATTACAACGGTGTGGTCTATTCCAATCCCGATCCGGCGCGCGGAAGCCTGGGCGCCATCATGATTGACCGGCTGCTCAAGCGCCCCGAGTTCGCCGGCGTGCATGGCGTCATCAGCAGCAAGGGCAATGGCGCAGCCGGATTGATCAACGGCGAAGCCGACAGCGCGTTGCAATTTGAAAGCGAGATCCTGCCGCACAAGGAAATCGAACTGGTGGGCGCATTGCCCGAAGAACTGGGCGCATTCGTGAACATCGATGTCGCAGTCGCGGCCAAGGCGCCGCAAACGGCCGAAGCGCAGGCCTTCCTGCGCTATGTTACCAGCGCCAAGGCCGCCGCCCTGTGGCAAGCGGGCGGTTTAACGCCGAAGCACTAATCCGGCAATCTATGGGCGGAAAACCAGCCCGGATGGCTTTGCGGGGCCAAGAAATTATCTGGCAATTACCCCGCTTGCCTTGAACCCAATGCCTCATCAGACTTGCCAAACGCCGGCCCCAGACCGGCCGTGGGGGAACATGAAACACACGACAGCTTTTGCCATCTTCGCCTGCCTGTGCACGGCGCCCGCAGCTGCCGACACCACCCGCGACGAAGTGCTGGCCGGCATCGCCCGCTGCGGCGTGATCCACGACAACAAGGTGTGGCTGGACTGCGTCTATGGCGCCCAGCAGCCGATGCGCGCCACGCTGGGCCTCACGCCGGCGCCGGAATTTCAGCAGCGGCTGGTGCCGGGCCTAAGCACGGTACCGCCGCCGTCACCGGTCACCGCCACGGTCCGGCCTGGAAAAAAGCAGAACTTCTTCGAACGGATGGTCGCCACCGAAATAGACACCGCGCCCCGGATGAAGGAATACCATTTCGAGAAAGGCGGCGCCTTTGTCGTCACCCTGGAGAACGGCCAGGAATGGCGGCAAAAGGACGTGGAAAGCGGCAAGGTCAACTGGAGCCGCGAGCCTTCCCCGTACCGCGCGCTGGTGAACGAGGCCGCATTCGGCGGCCATAACCTGCGCACCAATGACAGCCCCCGCATTTACCGGGTCACACGCGTCCGTTAGTTGCCGGTGCCTAGCTGATGCTGGTGGTGATCGCCTTGGTCTCCAGATAGTTGGACAGCACCGCCTGGCCCATCTCGCGGCCCCAGCCCGACTGCTTGTAGCCACCGAACGGCAGCGCCGAGTCGAACACGTGGTAGCAGTTGATCCACACCGTGCCCGCTTTCAGGCGGTTGGCGATCTGGTTGGCCTTGGCAATGTCCTTGGTCCACACACCGGCGGCCAGGCCATAGACGGTGTCATTGGCGGCGGCGATCAGCTTGTCGTCGGCTTCCTTGAAGGGCGTCGCCACCAGCACGGGCCCGAAAATCTCTTCCCGCACCACTTTCATGTCCGGCCTGGTGTCCACCAGCACTGTGGGCTGCACGAAGTAGCCGCGATTGCCGACCGCAGCTCCGCCGGTCAGGGCGCGCGCACCCTCTTCCAGCCCGGATTTGAGATAGCCGGTGACGCGGCCATGCTGGACTTCGGACACCAGCGGCCCCATCTCGGTTTCCGGATCCATGCCCACGCCGATCTTGATCCTGGCGGCATTGGCGGCGATGCCCGCCGTCACCTTGTCGAAAATCTTTTCCTGCACGAACAGGCGAGAGCCGGCGTTGCAGCACTGGCCATGGTTGAAGAAGATGCCGGCGGTGGCCCCTGCAATCGCTGCGTCCACATCCGCATCGCCCAGGATGATGTTGGGTGACTTGCCGCCCAGTTCCAGGCTGACCTTCTTCAAGTCATTCGACGCGGCGCGCACGATCAGCTTGCCCACTTCGGTGGAGCCGGTGAAGGCGATCTTGTCCACGCCGGGATGCGCCGCCAGCGCTGCGCCGGCG
>CANCMM010000122.1:0-5976 GCA_947379335.1 Alphaproteobacteria bacterium
GCACGGCCGGGTAACCCTACGCGGGGGGAAAGCATGGTTCAAGAAGCTGTATACGGCATGCTTAACGGCTGGGCGGGAAAAAAGACAAACAAAATCAATGCGCCTTGCGTTTTTTGGCCGGGGCGGCGGCGCCCTTTGCCTTCAGGCTCTTCCTTAGTGCCGCCATCAGGTCGATGACATTGTCGTCTTCCACCGGCTCGGCTGTGACCAGCTTCTCGCCCTTCTGCTTGCGGCGGATCAGGTCGCGCAGCGCATTCTCGTAATGGTCCTCGAACTTCTCCGGTTCGAACGCCCCTTCCTGCTGCTCGGTGATCCTGCGGGCGATCTCGATCATCTGCGTTGGGTTTACGCCAAGGTCACGCGCTCGCTGCTGCCCATCCTGAAAAAACTGGCGGCGAAATAAAGCGCTGCTATTGTCGCGGCCATGAAACACTTCGCCGCCCTGTTGCTGTTGACCACCTCGCCTGCTTTGGCGGCGCATCAGGACTGGACCGTGCGCCACCAGCCGGACCGCTTCGTGGACCGGGTGATGATGGAAGCCTGGGCCGATGCCGACAAGGGCGCGGCACGCATGCAGCTTTACTGCGATACCGAAAGCGGCTTCCGCGTCATGTTCATGCCGCACCGCGACCTGATGCCGGAAGGCTCCGCCAGGCTGGTGCTGAAGATCGATGATGCCAAGCCGCTCAACCTGGACGGCGACGCCTTTGGCGATGACACGACGGATGTGGTGACGGTGCACAACACCGGCCGCATCCAGCGCGCGCTGTCCACCGCCCGCCATGTCTCGGTGCATTATGTCGGAATCAGGGGCGCTTCGGGCGATGACGCCTTCACCTTCGGCGATCTTTCGGTCGAACGTCAGACCTTGATGAAAGTCTGTCCCGTCAGATAACGACGGACAGGCCGAGCGCGAGCATCAGGCCCATCACCGCGATGATGGTCTCCAGCACCGACCAGGTCTTGAACATGTTGGGCAGATTCATGCCCATATATTCCTTCACCAGCCAGAAGCCCGCATCGTTGATGTGGGAGAAGAACAGCGATCCCGCGCCGATCGACAGCGCGAGCAGCGAGGGATTGAGGCTGGGATCGGCAGTCACCGTCGCCGCCATCAGGCCGGACGCGGTGACGATGGCCACGGTGGCCGAGCCGGTGGCCAGCCGCATGATCACGGCGATGAACCAGCCCAGCAGGATCGGGCTCAGCGCCACCATCTGCGAGGCATTGGCGATCACCGCCCCCAGTTTCACGTCGATGAGCATCTGCTTCAGCGCGCCGCCGGCGCCGATGATCAGCATGATGGCCGAGATCGGCGGCAGCGCATCGCCCAGCAGCTTGCCCACCACCTTGGTGTCCTTGCCGATGAAGAAGCCAAAGGTGAACATGGATAGCAGCACCGCCAACAGCAGCGCCACGATGGGATGGCCGATAAAGGCGAACAGCAGCCGCACCGGATGGCCAACCGGCAGCAACAGGTCGGCGGCCGTATGGCCCAGCATCAGCAGGATGGGAAACAGGATGGTGAAGATGGTGACAGTGATGGACGGCGGGCGGTACTGGTCGTCCTTGTGTGTCAGTCGTCCCACCAGGTCCACCGGCGGCGCGGCGCTGGCCTTGGGTGCGATCCACAAGGTGAAAAGCGGGCCCGCCACGATGGCGATGGGAATGGACATGAGCAGTCCCAGCGCCAGCGTATGGCCAAGATCCGCATTCAAAGCGCTGATCGCCACCATGGGACCGGGATGCGGCGGCACCAGCGCATGCACGATGGACAGGCCCGCAAACACCGGCAGTCCGGCCAGCAGATAGGGATTGCCCTTCAGCCCGCCAGGATTTTTCGCCAGCTGCGCACCGACATTCAGCACAATGGGCATCATCAGCACCACGCCAGCTTCAAAGAACAATGGCAGGCCCAGGATCATGGCCACCGCGCACATCGTCCAGGGCACCATGCGCGGACCGCCGAATTTCAAAAGGCTGGTCGAGACACGATCCGCGCCGCCCGAGCTGGCGAGCAATTCGCCGAACATCGCGCCCAGCGCCAGCAGCATGCCGACATCGGCCAGGGTGTTGCCAAAGCCTTTGGCGAAGCTTGCCAGCACCTGGGCGGGGGGTGCGCCGGCCCAAAGCCCCAGCACCAGCGCGCCAATCACCAGCGCGGGAAAAGGATGAAGCCTGAAGCGTGCGATAGCGACAACCACCGCCAGGATGACGGCGACGGCGATACCCATCAATGCCAGATCGTGCTGCGACATGGATCCCCCCGGACCTCGACTCGGCCAGGTCTTCCCAGTCCGATGCCGCACGCTAGCACATTGGTTGTGAAGGCAAAGCGTTTCGCGCGGCGAACGTCCGGAGCGTAAGCGGCAGACGAGCCCCTAGCCGCGTCCCCGGTAGCTTTGTACGCCGGGATCAGGAAGCCAGACACCGTTTGGAAGTTTTCCAGACTGCCAGAACACATCGATGGGCATGCCGCCGCGCGGATACCAGAAGCCGGCGATGCGGATGTATTTTGGCTTGATTGCCGCCTGTATACGCTTGCCGATGATCAGGGTGCAGTCTTCGTGGAACCCGCCGATGTTGCGGAAGCTGCCCAGGAAAAGTTTCAACGACTTGGATTCGACCAGCGCCTTGCCCGGCACATAATCGATCACGAAATGGGCGAAGTCCGGCTGGCCGGTGATGGGGCACAGGGTGGTGAATTCGGGGGCGGTGAAGCGTACCAGGTAATCGTCACCCGGATGGGGATTGGGCACGGCATCCAGCTTCGCCTCGTCCGGAGACGCAGGCAGTTTCACGGCGCGGCCAAGCTGCAAATTCTTTTTTGCCATCTAGCCCTCGTACACGCAGGTCTGACCGTAAGACGGACGGCGCAGCTTCACGCGCGTCACTTCCGGCAGCGCCGCCTTGGCGCGCTCGAAGATATACTTGGCAAGGTTCTCCAAGGTCGGCACACCCAGTTCCTCGATCTCGTTCAGCAGCCGGTGATCCAATGTCGCGCGGATCGCCTTCAGCGCCGCATCCACTTCGCCGAAATCGCGCAGAAATCCGGTGGCGGGATTGGCCTGGCCGCGCAACGTCACCTCGGCATAGAAGGAATGACCGTGCAGGCGGCGGTTTTCCGCCGCGCCATTGCCCAGGTAATGCGCCGCGTCAAAGCCGAATTCCTGCGAAATCTCGATCATCAAGGTCTCAAGGTGCGAAGCGGCAGACCGCTTGAATAAAGCCTTGGGCGGCCGGCAGGCAGCTCAAGGCGGGCATATCGGCTTTTGGACCCTTTTGGTCAAGGATTAACGCGAAAAGCTATTTGTCTGGGCCCGAAAGCAGGCGACACTGGGCCATGACAAAAAAGCCCCTTGCCCGCGGCCTGATCGGCTGGCTGATCGAGCCCCTCGCCATGGTCATCCTGATGGTCTGCGCCACCACCGCCATCGCCCAGCCTTTCTATATTCCCTCCGGCTCGATGGAGCCGACACTGCAGATCGGCGACATGCTGCTGGGGACCAAATATGCCTACGGCTATAGCCGCTGGTCCCTGCCCGGCGGCTATGGTCCGGCCTCGCAGACGCGGTTGTTCGGCAAGCTGCCGGCGCGTGGCGATGTGGTGATCTTCAAGAAGCCGCATGACACCGGCATCACCTTGATCAAGCGCGTGGTCGGCTTGCCCGGCGATCACCTGCAGATGGTGCATGGCCATCTGGTGATCAACGGCAAGATGCTGCCGCTGGTCCCGGCCGGCGCCGGCCAGGTGGAAGACGCCCATGGCGATGTCTGGCCGATCCAGAAATTCACCGAAACCCTGCCGGGCGGGGTGAAGCACACCATCTTCAAGGCCGGCTGGGATGGCCCGCTGGACGACACCGCGGTCTATGTCGTGCCGGCGGGGCATATCTTCGGCATGGGCGACAACCGGGACAATTCCTCGGACAGCCGGGTGGCGCGCGAAGAAGGCGGGGCCGGCTACATCCCGGTGGAGAACCTGGTGGCGCGCGCCGATGTCATGCTGGGCTCCTACGACTATCTGGGGGTGCGCTCGATTCGCTCCGCCCTGAGCGGGATTCGGCTGTCGCGGTTCCTGCACCCCATTTAAGGCCCAAAAACCCAGTGTGACACTTGGCGCGGCAGTCATTATTGCGTCGCCGTCATGGCCCATGCTAACTGGCGGCGCGCCGCGCGAGGTGACTCGCGCACGTGCAAAATAACATAGCTATTTCAATAGCTTAACAAACAATCAGTGGCAGCTCGGCGAGCATTTTCGCCCCGGCCGCGAAGGACGAATGTGGCAAGTGGTATGGCGGAAGGCGGACTGGCAGGGCGTTACGCCAATGCCCTGTTCGAACTGGCCCAGGAACAGAAGGCCGTGGATGCGGTCAGCACCGACCTGGCGAGCCTGCGCAAGGCGCTGGAAACCAGCCCCGACCTGACCCGCCTGGTGCGGTCGCCCGTCTTCAGCGCCGCCGACCAGGCACGCGCCCTCAAGGCCGTGCTGGAAAAGATGGGCACCGGGGAACTGGCCACCAAATTTGTGCTGCTGCTGGCCGCCAAGCGCCGCCTGTTCGTGCTGATCCAGGCCATTGCCGCCTATGAACACCAGGTCGCCAAGTCGCGCGGCGAGACCGAGGCCGAAGTCACTTCCGCCCGCGCCCTCAGCGCCGGCGAAGTCACCGAACTCAAAGCCGCGCTGAAAGCCAAGCTCGGCAAGGAACCCCGCCTTCACACCAAGACCGATCCGTCCCTGCTCGGCGGCCTGGTCGTCAAGGTCGGCTCGCGCATGATCGACTCTTCTCTTCGCACCAAGCTCGACGGCCTGCGTGCGGCCATGAAAGGAAATTAGTTATGGATATCCAGCCCGCTGAAATCTCCGCCATCCTGAAGCGCGAGATCCAGAATTTCGGCGCCGAGGCGCAGGTCAGCGAAGTGGGCGAAGTGCTCAGCGTCGGCGACGGCATCGCGCGCGTGCACGGCCTCGACAATGTCCAGGCCGGCGAGATGGTCGAGTTCCCGGGCGGCATCAAGGGCATGGCCCTGAACCTGGAAACCGACAATGTCGGCTGCGTGATTTTCGGCAACGACAGCACCATCAAGGAAGGCGATACCGTCAAGCGCACCGGCGCCATCGTCGAAGTCCCCGTCGGCAAGGCCCTGCTGGGTCGCGTGGTGGACCCGCTGGGCAATCCCATCGACGGCAAGGGCGAAATCAAGGGCGCCGCCGAGCGCCGCCGCGTCGACGTGAAGGCGCCGGGCATCATCCCGCGCAAGTCGGTGCATGAACCGGTACAGACGGGCCTGAAGGCCATCGACACCCTGATCCCGATCGGCCGCGGCCAGCGCGAACTGATCATCGGCGACCGCCAGACCGGCAAGACCGCCGTCGCCATCGACGCCATCATCAACCAGAAGGCCGTCAACGCCGGAACGGACGAGAAGGCGAAGCTGTATTGCATCTATGTCGCGATCGGCCAGAAGCGTTCGACCGTGGCGCAGATCGTCAAGACCCTCGCTGATGCCGGCGCGCTGGAATACACCATCGTCGTCGCCGCCACCGCTTCGGAACCGGCGCCGCTGCAATTCCTGGCGCCCTTCTCCGGCTGCGCCATGGGCGAATGGTTCCGCGACAACGGCATGCACGCCCTGATCATCTATGATGACCTGTCCAAGCAGGCCGTCGCCTATCGCCAGATGTCGCTGCTGTTGCGCCGTCCGCCGGGCCGCGAAGCCTATCCGGGCGACGTCTTCTATCTCCACAGCCGCCTGCTGGAGCGCGCCTCCAAGCTGAACGACGACAATGGCTCGGGCTCGCTGACCGCCCTGCCCGTCATCGAAACCCAGGCCAACGACGGGTCGGCCTATATTCCCACCAACGTGATCTCGATCACCGACGGCCAGATCTTTCTGGAGACCGACCTGTTCTACCAGGGCATTCGCCCCGCCGTGAACGTGGGCATCTCGGTGTCGCGCGTCGGCTCCTCGGCC
>CANCMM010000123.1:0-5955 GCA_947379335.1 Alphaproteobacteria bacterium
GAATGACTTCCCGGCCATAGGTCGCGTTGGTGACCAGGGCGAAGCTGCCATACATGGCCAGCGCCCCACAGAGCAGGCCCACCCAACCGCCCCACTGGTGCAATGCCGGATTTCCCAGCACCGCGCCGCCGCCCAACAGGAAAAAGGCGATCCAGAGGGTGAGGAAGATGGCGAACAGCAGCTTGCTGAGGCGGAAGGTCGAAACCCAAAGGCCCAGGGTGAAGACGCCCCAGAGCAGAAGGCACACGCCGATGGCGCTGCCAGCGCCCGACAGATCCAGGATGTGGTTGCCGCCCAGCAGGATCAGCAGCGCGAACCACCACCAGAAGGCGCCATAGGCGGTGAAGGCCGTGGCGCCGAACACATTGCCGGTCTTGAACTCCATGATGCCGGCGATCATCTGGGCGGTGCCGCCAAAGGCCATGGCCAGCGGGATGACCACCGGTTCGCCGGCCACCGGCAACAGGCCGGCATTGATGCTGCTGAGAAGAACAGTCGTAAGTCCGAACCCGACCAGGCCAAGCGGTGCGGGATTTGCCGTGTCTGCCATGCGTAGCTCCCTCTTTGTTGTTCTTGTGGGGGCAGCCTAGGCGGATTCTAGGCCCAACTCACCCGATTTCCGGGATGGCGGACACAGCGGCCCGCCAATTCCAGTTCCAGCAGCACCGTCAGGATGGCGGCCACCGGCGCACCGGTCTGGCGGATCAACTCGTCGATCGCGACGGGGGCAGGGCCAAGGGCTTCCTCGATCTGTGCACGGATGCGGTCGGCTTCCGCTTCCAGGGCCTCAGCGGCCATCAACGGCGCCGGAGCATCGGGCTCAGCAAAGCCGCCGCTCAGCATGGGCGAAAGTACTGACAGAATGTCGTCCGCGTTTTCGGTCAACACCGCGCCTTCGCGGATCAGGCGGTTGGCCCCGCGCGCACGCGGATCCAGCGGCGAGCCCGGCACGGCGAACACCTCGCGGCCCTGATCGATGGCGTACTGGGCGGTGATCAGCGAGCCGGACTTCTCGGCCGCTTCCACCACCACCACGCCGCGCGCCAAGCCGGAGATGATGCGGTTGCGGCGCGGGAAATGGCGCGCCTGGGGCGCTTCGCCCAGCCGCATTTCCGAAACGATCACGCCCTGGTTTTTGATCGCATCGTACAGTTTCTGGTTTTCCGGCGGATAGACGATGTCCACGCCGCCCGCCACCACTGCCACGGTGCCCACCGCCAGCGCGGCTTCATGCGCGGCCGCGTCGATGCCGCGCGCCAGTCCCGACACCACCACGATGCCGGCAAAGCCCAGATCGCGTGCCAGGGTGTCGGCGAACTTGCGCGCCAGCGCCGAGGCGTTGCGCGCCCCGACCATGGCAATCATCTCTTTTTGCAACAGGTGCGGATGGCCCAGCACACTGAGGAGCGGCGGCGGCGCTTCCAGCGCGGCGAGGCCGCGCGGGTATTCCGGCTCACAGGAGGCAATTATGCGCCCGCCCATTTTGGCTAGCGCCTCGATTTCCTGCGCGATGGCGCTTTCATCCGGCAGCACGAAATTCTTGGCGCCGCCGCGGCTTGCCATGCGCGGTACTTCGGCCAAGGCCTGCGAGGCGGTGCCGAAACGCGCGATCAGGTTTCGAAAGGTGACGGGCCCGATGTTTTCGGTGCGCGCCAGGCGCAGCCAGTCGCGGCGCTGGCTATCGCTGAGCTGCACTTTTTGCCCCAATACGCGGTTCAGTGCCTTGCAGCAGACGGCGGATATTTTCGCGGTGCATCCAAGTGATCAGCAGCGAAAGCGCCAGCGCCAGTCCGGCATAGTCTTCCCGGTGAAACATCAGGAAGTATGACGATGACAAGGCGATGGCGATCAGGGCCGAGAGAGAAGAGATACGCCAGATGAAGGCGGCGATGATCCAGGTCGCGGCGACCATGAGGCCGACCGGCCAATGCAGCGCCAGGCACACGCCCAGATAGGTCGCCACGCCCTTGCCGCCCTTGAAACGCAGCCACAGCGGAAACATGTGTCCCAGGACAGTGGCGCCCGCGGCGAAAATCTCCGCCCCCGGCGGCAGCAGCATCCGCGCCAGCAGCACTGCGGCCGCGCCCTTGGCGCCGTCGCACAACAGGGTGGCGGCGGCCGCCCATTTCTTGCCGGTGCGCAGGACATTGGTGGCGCCGATATTGCCCGAGCCGATCTTGCGCACATCCCCGCCCCCGGAAATCCAGGCGAAGAAAAGTCCAGACGGGATGGTGCCAAGCAGGTAGCCGAGCAGCAATGCGTACAGCAGGATCATGGCGGGGACGATGCCAGTGGGCGCGGCAGAAATCTAGCGCGCGTCAAACACGCATGCGCCGCCGACAAAGGTCGCCCGGGCGCGGCCCTGAAATTTGCGGCCTTCAAAGGCGGTGTTGCGGGAGCGGGAGCGCAGCTTTTCGGCGTCCACCACAAAGGGCTCATTTTCGTCCAGCAGCACCAGGTCGGCGGGCGCGCCCCGGGCCAGGGTGCCACCGGGCAGGCCGAAGATGCGCGCCGGTGCGGCGGTCAGGGCGGCCAGCACCTGGGACAGGCCGGCATCGCCATTGTGCGACAGCGACAGGGCGGCGGGCAGCAATGTTTCCAGTCCCACCGTGCCCGCCGCGGCGGAAGCGAATGGCTGGCGCTTGGTGTCGGCGCCTTGCGGCTCATGGCTGGACACGATCACGTCGATCACGCCGCTGGCCACGCCTTCGACCATGGCGGCGCGGTCGGCTTCGCTGCGCAGCGGCGGACGCATCTTGCGAAAGGTATAGTAGTGGCCAACATCCAGTTCGTTGAGGGTGAGGTGATGGGCGGCGACGCCGCAGGTCACCGGCAAGCCACGCGCCTTGGCGGCGGCAATCGCGTCCAGCGCGGCGCGGGTGGAGATCTGGCCGAAATGCATTCTCGCGCCGGTCAGTTCGACCAGGCGGATGTCGCGCTCCACCATCATGGCTTCGGCGATGGCGGGCGAGGCGGGAAGTCCGAGCCGGGTGGCGAACTCGCCTTCGGTGGCGCTGGCGCCTTTTACCAGTTCGGGATCTTCGGCATGGGAGATCACCAGCGCGTCAAAGGTGGCAGCATAGGACAAGGCGCGGCGCAGCACCCGGGCATTGGCGACAGAACGGTCGCCATCTGTAAATGCAACGGCTCCAGCTTCTTGAAGGAGTCCGATCTCGGTCATGGTCTCGCCGAGAAGGCCCTTGGTCAGTGCGGCGGTGGGCAGCACCCGCACTTTTGCCGTAGCGGCGGCGCGGCGCAGCAGGAAATCCACCAGAGACGGCTCGTCGATCACCGGATCGGTATTGGGCATCACGATCATGGAGGTGACGCCGCCCGCGGCGGCGGCGGCGGACGCCGATTCCAGGCTTTCGCGATGCTCGGCGCCCGGCTCGCCGGTGAAGACGCGGCAGTCGATCAGCCCAGGCGCCAGTACCAGGCCTCGGCAGTCGATCACTTCGGGATCGTTCGGTTCGGCGTCGTTGAACAGGCGCGGGCCGACATCGGCGATACGGCCATTTTCCACCAGCAAGCCGCCCTTGGCATCCAGGCCGGACGCGGGATCGATCAGCCGGGCATTGCGAAAGGCGATGCGCTTCATGACATCCCCCGGGAAAGGGCATCGAGGATGGCCATGCGCAAGGCCACGCCCATCTCCACCTGTTCGGCGATCAGGCTGACCTGCACGTCGTCGGCGATATCGGAGGCGATTTCCACGCCGCGGTTCATGGGGCCGGGGTGCATCACCAGCGCGCCGGGCTTGGCCACGGACAGCTTCTCGCGGTCCAGGCCGTAGAAGCGGAAATATTCGCGGGCGGACGGCACAAAGGCGCCGGACATGCGCTCCAGCTGCAGGCGCAACATCATCACGATGTCGGCGCCGGCCAGTCCGCTCTTCATGTCGGTATGGATTTCCACGCCGAAGCGGTCAGCCTGGCAGGGCAGCAAGGTGCGCGGCGCCACCAGCCGCACCTGTGCGCCCATCATGGACAGCAGGCGCAGGTTGGAGCGGGCAACGCGGCTGTGCAGCACGTCACCGCAGATGGCGACCACCAGACCTTCAAAACTGCCGCGATGGCGACGGATGGTCAGGGCATCCAGCAGCGCCTGGGTGGGATGCTCATGGGCGCCGTCACCGGCATTGATCACGCTGCAGTCCAGCTTGCGCGACAGCAGTTCGGCGGCGCCGGCAT
Organism: Alphaproteobacteria bacterium; assembly: GCA_947379335.1. Lineage (GTDB taxonomy): Bacteria > Pseudomonadota > Alphaproteobacteria > Micropepsales > Micropepsaceae > Rhizomicrobium. Next base: position 4,191 of record CANCMM010000123.1, read on the forward strand.
CCTGGTGGCGCACCACCAAGATATCGGGGCGCATGGCGTTGAGGGTGGAAGCGGTATCGATCAGCGTCTCGCCCTTGGAGACGGACGAGGTCTTGACCGACATGTTCATCACATCGGCGCCCAGCCGCTTTCCCGCCAGTTCGAAAGACGACTGGGTGCGGGTGCTGGATTCAAAGAACAGGTTGATCAGGGTGCGGCCCTTGAGCAGGGCGGTCTTCTTGTCGGTGGCGCGGCCCTGCACGACATAGGTCTCGGCCAGGTCCAGCAGCGCGGTGACGTCGAAGGGCGAAAGCCCCTCTATCCCCAGCAAATGCTTGGAACGCAGGATCGGTGTGGAGTCCACAGATGTCATTAAAGCCCGGCTTATAGAGAGGGATGCTGCGTCCCGCAAGCGGGGCTTTCAGTTAATGGCGGTCTTGTCCTGCGCGATCTTGGTGCCCCGGTTGATACAGCCATAATCCTTGATGCCGGCGGCATTGATCTGGGAGGGCAGGGGGCAGATTTCGAAGGTGCCGGTGATGCGGGTGTGCATGGAGCCGGTCTTGCTCTGCCAATACAGCCAGTTCTGCATAACCGGCGGGGCGATGTCGGCATTGCTGTCGGGCGGCGCCTTGATGATGATTTTCGTGCCGTCCTCGGCCGCCACGGTGACCCCCAGGCCTGGCGTCAACCCCAGGCTGCCCTTCACCATCCGGCACTGGCCGGTCAGGGCCGGGCTTTTCTTGCAGCTGATCTCGGCGGCCTGCGCGGCGCCCAACGAAATCGAAGACAACAAAGCCATCACAAGAACAAGCGCCTTACGCACCGCTCATCTCCTCCAGCGTCTTTCCCGCCGGTTCGGGCAGGAACAGGATGGCGATGAGTGTAATCGGAATGGTCGCCAGCAGCCACTGGATCGCGGGGCCGTGGGCATGGAAATGGTCATAGAGATGGCCTTCCAGCAGCAACGCCAACGCCCCGATGCTGATTTCCACCAGATAGCGCAGTCCGGAGACAGTGGCGCGATAGTGGGTGGGCACGATCTCCAGCGCAAAGCCCGCCACCAGCACGTCGCCGGAGAAGAAGCCGAAAAAGGCCAGGGTCCACAATATCGGCATCGCCCAGGCCGGCGCTCCGCCATAGAAAAGATAAAAGCAGATGCCGCACAGCGTGACGATGGCGAAAGCCATGGGCTTGCGGCCGATCTTGTCGGACAGACGCCCCGCCGCGATGGCCAGACCCAACCCCACCAGTCCGCCGGGCACGAACAGGGCGGTGGTCTGCCAGGGTTGATAGTGATAGTCGCTCTGCAGCACCTTGGATGCCAGCAAGGTCGCGGCCGATATGGCGAAGCCCCAGGCCGACACGGCGATGAAGATGGCAGCAAGCCGCCCCGGATATTGGCGCACCAAGTCCCGCAGCATGTCCATCGTCTCTGCGAATTTGGACTTGGTCCTATGCTCCTGCGCGGCGAAGCGGGCGGTTTCCGGCAGGCGGCGGCGCAGGAAGGCGACCAGGAACAGCGGCACCGCGCCGATGAAATACAGCGCGCGCCAGCCGCCGGGCAGGACAGTGACGCCAGCAAAGATCAGGCTGGCCACGCCAGCACCCACGAAATCCATCGAGGTAAGGGTGCCATTGGCCCAGCCGCGCGCGCCTGCCGTCACTTCCTCCACGATCACCACAAAGCAGAGCATTTCCTCGGCATAGCCGAAGACGCGGGTGAGCAACTGCGCCCCGACGAAACTGGCATAATCGGGCGCGAAGGCGGTCAGCATGGTGAAGA
>CANCMM010000124.1:0-5937 GCA_947379335.1 Alphaproteobacteria bacterium
CGGCATGATCGGCTCGGCGCTGGTCGGTACCTTCCTGGGCGTGTTCCTGGCCTATGGCATTGTCGGCCCGCTGGGCACCCGCCTGAAGGCGGTGGTCGATGAGGACGCGCTGTTCTATCACGTCATCCGCGACATCCTGGTCGCGCACCTGCACGGCAATGCGGCGCAGGTGTCGGTGGAAATCGGCCGCGGCAGCGTGCCGAGCGAATATCAGCCCAGCTTCCAGGAACTGGAAGCCTCGCTGAACAACATCCCGCCGGAAGGCGCGACCTAGCGCATACGCTCCCAGCGCGCCTTGTAGGCGTCCTGCGCTTCGCTCAGCGACACAAAGAACATCGCCAGCGCGCCCGCGAACACGCCCAGCGGCACGGCGTAATAGACTTCGATGTCGGTGCCGAAGGCGACAATGCCCGTCACCAGCACGCCCGTCAGCTGCGCCACACTTCTTGGAATCGGCAATCCGCCCCGCATAACCGGAGTGTTAGGAATGGGCTGTGCCAAAGTGAAACAATCCCTGCGGGCAAGGTTAACGCCGGAGAGGCTAACCTTACCGAGCGCACGGGGAAAGACGTTTTCCGCGCGATTCAGAGCTGCTTGAAACCCCGGGCCGCCAGCTGGTCGCGGATCGCCTGGGCATGCTCGGCGTCGCGCGCTTCCACCACCAGTTCCAGGGTGGCGGACTTGGCGGGAATGCCCGCCATCATGCGGTTGTGAGAAACCTCCAGCACATTGCCCCCGGCGTCCGCGATGATGCGGGAAATATCGGCGAGCTGGCCAGGACGATCCTCGCTCTGCAGCACCAACAGGATGATGCGGCCTTCGCGGGTCAGTTCGCGCAGGATGACGTTGGACAAAAGCCGCATGTCGATATTGCCGCCCGACATCACCACCCCGACCTTTTGGCCGGCGAACTGCCCGGCACGGCCCAGCAGCGCGGCGAAGCCAGCGGCGGCGGCGCCTTCGATCACGGTCTTTTCGATTTCCAGGATCATGGCCAGGGCATGCTCGATCTCGTCCTCACCCGACACGAAAATGTCTTCCACCAGCTGCTCGCAGATGGCGGTGGTGAGCGCGCCGGGCTGCTTGACCGCGATGCCTTCGGCGATGGTCGCCACCACCGGCGCGGGCGGCGGCGCGATGCCTTTCATGGCGTCGAACATGGCCGGATAGAGCGCGCTCTGGGCGCCATAGACCTTTAAACCGGGCTTCATCGCCTTGGCGGCGATGGCGCAGCCCGAGATCAGGCCGCCGCCGCCCACCGGCACGATCATCGCGTCGAGCTGGGGCACATCCTCCAGCATCTCCATCGCGCAGGTGCCCTGGCCCGCGATCACCAACGGATCGTCATAGGGATGAATGAAGGTCAGGCCTTGCTCCGCCGCGATGCGCCGGGCTTCGGCGTCGGCTTCCACCAGGCTGGCGCCATGCAGGATGACGGTGGCGCCGAAATCGCGGGTGTGCTTGACCTTGTTGAAGGGCGTGGTCACCGGCATCACGATGGTGGCGGGAATGCCCAGCCGCCCGGCGTGATAGGCCACGCCCTGGGCATGGTTGCCGGCGCTCATGGCGGCGACGCCGCGCTTTCGCTCCGCGTCGCTCAGCGACAGGATGCGGTTCAACGCGCCGCGCTCCTTGAAGCTGGCGGTGAATTGCCGGTTCTCGAATTTCAGCCACACCTCGCAGCCGGCGATATCCGACAAGGTGCGCGAATGACGCGTGGGCGTGCGCACCAGATAGCTCGCGATGGCGGCATGGGCTTTTTTGATGTCGGCAAAGGTCGGAGCGGCGGTCACGGACATGTCCCTTGCAGAATGTCCGGCCTGACGCGCCCGCCCGAAGACGCTGTCGCGCGGGCGGACTTGTCATTTCTTACCCGCGCAGTTTGCGCGGGTAAGAAATGGTAGCAGCGGCAGGATTTGAACCTGCGACCAAAGGATTATGATTCCCCTACTCTACCACTGAGCTACGCTGCCAAGCCGGGACGGACGCACCTGATGGTCCGGGCGCGGGGTTTAGTCCGGCCCCCTTGCGACTGTCAAGTTTTCGCGGCTTTCGGCGGCCGGCAGGCCTGATTTTGCTGCGCTTTCGCCCGAGCGGTTCAAGGGGCCAAAGTGTTCCGCATCCCGCCAAAACTTGCCGCCAGCAGTGCCTTGTCCCTGGAAATCTCCGCCAGCAACCATTCGCGGAAACGGCGCACCTTGGGCAAATTACGGCGGTGATCGGGATAGACCAGCCAATAGCCACTGCCCGATTCCACTTCGTTCGAAAATGGACGGGCCAGCCGCCCTTCGGCCATGTCGGATCGCCAGAAGAAGGGCGTCAGAAGCGCGACGCCCTGGCCCGCGATCGCTGCATGGGCGCAATGGGCCTGCGAATCCATGGTCACGCCCTGCCGGACCAGCCCTTCGGGGACCTTGACGCCAGCCGCGTGCAGCCATGGCAGCCAGAGCGGATCGCGCGGACTTATCTGCGGCAGTTTCAGAAGATCGGCAGGTTCAAGCCTGCCGCCGTTGGCCGCCAGGAAGGCTGGACTGCACATCGGTGTGCAGGTTTCCTTGAGCAGCAATTCCGACAACAGGCCCGGCCATTCGCCGGAGCCAAATCGCACCGCCAGATCGGCCTCATCGCGCGCGAAATCCACCGGGGCGTCGTCCGCATGCAGACGCACGCCCAGACTGGGATTGGCCATCTGGAATGAGCCAAGCTTCCAGGCGAGCCAGGCATTGGCGAAGGTGACGGTGGTGCTGATGGTCAGCAGCGACGCGTCATCCTTGCGGATGGCATCGAACGCCGCCTCCATGACGGTGAAGGCGCCGGAGAGTTTCCCGGCCAGCTGCCGGCCGACATCCGACAAGGCGACACGCTTGCCTTGCCGGTGGAACAGGAGCACGCCCAACCGCTTCTCGAGCAGGTTGACCTGGTAGCTGACCGCAGCCTGGGTGATCGAAAGCTCAGCCGCCGCGGCGGTGAAATTCTCATGCCGCGCAGCGGCTTCGAACACCCGGACGGCCGACAAAGGGGGCAGAGCGCGCATGCCTTATAATAAGGCTACCTTATACAAAGTTCCAGCTTTTCGTTGGAAATCCGGGGCTGGGCGCACCACCTTTCCCTCGAAACGTCCCGAGGGCACCCCATGAACAGCGACCTGCATCCCGGCTTTCCCGGCAACAAGCCCGCTTCCCATCTGCTGGGATGGACCAAGGCCAGGCTTGGGGACGTCATGACCGTGGCAAAAGTCCTGCACGACTTTCAGTGGGCGGCGCCGTGGGACGCTTCCCAATCTCCGCAATCCGTTGAGCAGCAACCGGTCAGACAAATCTTGCTTTAGGAGGGCTGCCAACCTGCGTCCTCCCCTGGCGTCTTGAACGGCGCGGCTTGCGGTCACGGCACGCGTTGTGGCGTGGTGAGATCCTTGGTTTCAAAAAATTTCCGCGCCAGCGCGACGATTTCCGCCTTGGTGGGGTGATCGACTGCCTCGACGCCCATGATCCGGGGCGCGAGTGCGGGAACATGATCGCGGATAAAATGGGCAAAGTCCGTCCTTGCAGTGCCGTGGCCCACGATCAGTATGTCATGGGACAGCTGCAACTGGGCGGCGACGGCGGCAAAGTAGGACTTCGCATCATGCGCATGCCCGGACCCCGCAGAGCCGGCCTTGTGATGGATATTTCCGTGCCCGCCCTCAGCCTTTATTTGGCGCTCGGTATAATCGTCTTTTGTAAAGTCCAGGATCAACGCTTCGGCATGGTCAATGCAGACCACGGCGTGAAAGTGATTTGGCATTATTCGGCCCCTTCGAGTGTCAAAGATGTCGGTTTCGCGGAGCAAGATGAATTATCGCGCCCCCCGGTCTGGATACTGCCCCTGCAGGGCGGTTATTTCTTCTTGCCGTCAAAGGCAGCATCAACTTCGTCTTTGGTGATGCGCGCGGCGGGATTGCCCGGCTGATTGAGGTTCTGTTCTTCGGTGCCGTCTCCGAACATCCCCACGGGCGATGAATTGGGTACTTTTTTCAGATTGTCCGAATTCTTGTCTTTGTCAGTCATGTGAATTCTTCCTTTTGCAGATGGTCAATCGATCGATCAGAGGAACGATTTCAGCCTTGCCGCCCCAAAGCAGACACCAAGATGCCCAAGACGGTGTTGATTCAGATCAACTCTCGCACGCGGTTTGCGTGGCAGTTTGGTGGCTTGGCAAAGATGTTCGTGCCAGTTCCACCAGCGAGGACAATGTCCATGAAACGGATTCGCAATTTCGCACTGGCCGTGGCCCTTCTGGGCTCCACCGCGGCGATCGCCCAGCCTGGTCAATTCGGCACGCAGGACCGCTACGAAGGTTATCGTGGCAATCCGGGCGTTCGCATGACCTCACCGCGCTATTCGCGCGGTGACCGGGTGCCTGATCGATATCGCCACAACCAGCAATATGCGGTGGATGACTGGCAAGCGCGCCATCTGAGGAGGCCGCCCCGGGGCTATCGCTGGGTTCGCGACGACAACAATAACTATTTCCTGGCCGCCGCAGCCACCGGATTGATCCTGGATCTCTTGCTGAACGCCCGGTGAGGGCGCATCCGATTGGGAGGAATTACGTCGTGATGAAAGTGCGAAACCGGTTGCTTATGGCAATCCTTGTTGCCGCGACGAGTCTGGCTTCGCCAGTGGCTGCGCAAAATGTGAAAGCGGGCATGGGCCTGGCAAAACACTGGTGCAGTCAATGCCACGAAATCGGCAGGGTACCCGTTCAGAACGTCGTGAGCCCTCCCTTCGCGGCTATTGCGCGGATGCCCAGTACGACGGCGATATCGCTAAATGCGTTCCTAAGCACCCCGCACCACCGCATGCCTGATTATGCTTTGACACACCAGCAGATCGCGGATGTTTCCGCTTATATTCTAAGTCTCAGGCCGGCAGCGGGGAACAAGCGTCTGTAACTAGCTGGCGCCGTCCTCGGGCGGATTGGCCTGCTCGGCTTTGCGCCGCGCGGTTTCCTCGGCGCGGCGATCGGCTTTTTCCTTCACCTTGGCGGCCTGGGCGCGCTCGCGCTGCAAGCGGTCCTGCGAATAGTTTGGGGGTCTGGGCGCCATCTCTCTCTATTCCTGGGACACAGGTTCGCGGGATTCGTCAGGCCGGGCAGCAAGTGCCCAGACTTCACCCGCCTTTTCGGCGGGACGGTAAAACAGTGCCGTGCCGGAAGCTCCGTCACCGCTGCAAAACTGGCGGAAGGTGCGTTCCACATCGGCTTCCAGCTTCAGCGGTATGTCGCGCGCAACAGCCTCGCGGCTCTTGCGGATGGCGCGCATCACCGACCAGCGCCGCAGCCCTGCGGGATGCGGCGCCAAAGCGGCGACCAGTTCTTCCACGATGGTCGCGCGCGGTGCGTGGCGGTCCTGGGACATGGAATCTCCTTTGCGGGAAAAACAAAACAGGCGGCGAAGACGTTGGTCCTCTGCCGCCTGTCTCGTTGAACGATTTAGGCGTTCTGCAGGTTTACGGCCTTGGAGCCCTTGGCGTCGGGCTGAATGTCGAACGACACTTTCTGGCCTTCCGACAATGAGGTCATGCCGGCGGCTTCCAGCGCGGTGGCGTGGACAAACACGTCCTTGGCGCCGCCTTCCGGCGCGATGAAGCCAAAGCCCTTGGAGGAGTTGTAGAACTTTACGGTTCCGATGGTCATGATGTTTTCCTTTGCAAATGATCATCCGGACACATGTCAGGAAGGCGAAAACATCAATTCGGGAAGTGTCTGGGCCAGGCGCGCGCGAGGCGGGTCGGGATTGGCGCTTCTTCTGGAGCAGTCGCGAGGGGGCTATGCGCCTTTATCGGGCATAATACAAGGTGCGCTGGAGAGGCACGGAATGCAGAAAGGCCCGCTTTGCGCCAAAAGCGGACCTTAATGCTTCAAACGCCCGCGATCACCAGATGTTGGAAACCTCAT